>JAPSKJ010000449.1 GCA_031177735.1 Nocardioides sp. | reverse complement strand
CTCCACGCTGGTCCGGAGGTCGCCGTCGCCTCGACCAAGGCGCTGACCACCATGTACGTCGGCTTCACCCTGCTGGCGCTGCACCTGGGCCGGGTCCGCGACCTCTCGATCGCCGACGGCAAGCGCCTCATCGCCGGACTCCAGGCGCTGCCCGCCCAGATCGAGGAGGTGCTCAAGGCCACCGACGACCTCGCGTCGATCGCGGCGGAGGTGGCGCAGGCGGAGTCGCTGTTCTTCGTGGGCCGGGTGCGCGGCTACCCCGTCGCCCGCGAGGGCGCGCAGAAGCTGAAGGAGATCAGCTACCGGCACGCCGAGGCCTACCAGACCTCCGAGCTCAAGCACGGACCGCTCGCGCTCATCTCGCCCGAGGTGCCGACGGTGGCGATCGTCCCGGACGACGAGCTGGTCGAGCGCAACGTCGGCGCGCTGCACGAGATCGCGGCCCGTGGCGGCCCGCTGGTGGTGCTCACCCACCCCGGGGTCGACCTGGGCGGTCTCGACGTCCAGCGCGTCGACGTACCCAAGTCCGAGCGGGAGCTCGACCCGATCCTGCTCACCATCCCGCTCCAGCTGCTGGCCTTCCACGCCGCCGCCGCGCTCGGCCACGACATCGACCGGCCCCGCAACCTGGCCAAGTCGGTCACCGTCGAGTAGTCACCGGTCCGCGATCGGTGACCACTGGACGGAAATGCGTGACTGCTCGACCCGGCGGCGGGTGATCCAGCGCACCGCCGCCGGGAATCTGCCACCTGTGGGGATGCCCACTACCGTGGTCGGGTGAGCAATCCCGACGAGACCGCACCGCAGCTGCCGTCCTTCAGCGAGCTCGGCCTCTCCGAGGGCGTGCTGGAGGTCCTGACCGAGGTCGGTTACGAGACCCCCTCCGCCATCCAGGCCGCGACCATCCCGCTCCTCCTCGAGGGCCGCGACGTCGTCGGGCTGGCGCAGACCGGCACCGGCAAGACCGCTGCCTTCGCGCTGCCCGTGCTGAGCAACCTCGACCTCGACCAGCGCACCCCGCAGGCGCTCGTGCTGGCGCCGACCCGCGAGCTGGCGCTGCAGGTGTGCGAGGCGTTCGAGCGCTACGCCGCCAAGATGCCCGGCGTGAAGGTGCTGCCGATCTACGGCGGCCAGGGCTACGGGCCGCAGCTGACCGCGCTGCGCCGCGGCGTGCACATCGTGGTCGGCACCCCGGGCCGCATCATGGACCACCTCGAGAAGGGCACCCTCGACCTCACGCACCTGCGCTTCCTGGTGCTCGACGAGGCCGACGAGATGCTCAACATGGGCTTCGCCGACGACGTCGAGACGATCCTGGCCGACACCCCCGACGACAAGCAGGTCGCGCTCTTCTCGGCCACCATGCCGGCGCAGATCCGGCGCCTGTCGCAGAAGTACCTGCACAACCCGCAGGAGGTGACGGTCAAGTCGAAGACCGCCACCAACGCCAACATCACCCAGCGCTACCTGATGGTGTCCTACCCCCAGAAGGTCGACGCGCTCACCCGGATCCTCGAGGTCGAGAACTTCGAGGGGATGATCGTCTTCGTCCGCACCAAGAGCGAGACCGAGATGCTGGCCGAGAAGCTGCGCGCCCGCGGCTTCAGCGCGGCCGCCATCAACGGCGACGTCGCGCAGAACCAGCGCGAGCGCACCGTCAACCAGCTCAAGGACGGCTCGCTGGACATCCTCGTCGCCACCGACGTCGCGGCCCGCGGCCTGGACGTCGAGCGCATCAGCCACGTCGTCAACTACGACATCCCGACCGACACCGAGGCCTACGTGCACCGCATCGGTCGCACCGGCCGGGCCGGCCGCACCGGCGACGCGATCTCGTTCGTGACCCCGCGCGAGCGCTACCTCCTGCGCTCGATCGAGAAGGCCACCCGCGGCACGCTCACCGAGATGAAGCTGCCCAGCGTCGACGAGGTCAACGCCACCCGGCTCTCCCGGTTCGACGACGCGATCACGGCGGCGCTGCAGGAGACCGAGCGGGTCGGCTTCTTCCGTGACGTCGTCGCGCACTACGTCAAGGAGTACGACGTCCCCGAGGTCGACGTCGCCGCCGCACTCGCCGCCGTGCTGCACGGCGAGGAGCCGCTGCTGCTCGAGCCGGAGCCGGAGCGGCCGGTCCGCGCGCCGCGGGAGGACCGGGCCGACCGGCCCGACCGCGGTGAGCGCTCCTCGGTCAGCCGGGGCACGGGGCAGCCGCTGGCGACGTACCGCATCAGCGTCGGCAAGCGCCACCGCGTCGAGCCGCGCCAGATCGTCGGCGCCATCGCCAACGAGGGCGGCCTGCGCCGCGCCGACTTCGGCAACATCTCGATCCGGCCCGACTTCTCCCTCGTCGAGCTGCCCGCCGATCTCGG
>JAPSKJ010000448.1 GCA_031177735.1 Nocardioides sp. | reverse complement strand
CGACGCCGGCCACCACCGGGGCGCGAAGGCAGCGAAGAAGTCCAAGAAGGCCAAGAAGGCGGATGGCTCCCGCAAGGCCGGGAAGCCCGATAAGAAACCGCCGGCCCGCAAGGACCGACCGAAGGGACCCCGCGCGGGCAACCGATGATCCCGCCCGGCCGCCCGGTCGGCCGGAATGCCTCGCACCGTCGACGGGGGTGTCGCCGACGGGCGACACCCCCGTTCGCCTGTCACCAGTTGTTCACCGAACGTGCCGAAAGTTCTCACGCGACGAGGGACATAGACCGCACGAAACCCGGGATAACGTCGCGCAACCATCCGGACGTCTCGTCCGTGCCCCTGATCCACCCCGCACTGCTCTGCCTCCCCGACCCTTCGGAGGACCCATGAACTTCACTGTCGTGCAGGACGGCCCGCAGGTCCTCTCCCTCTACGAGGGGTTCTTCTCCGGAGGCGCCCGGATCCATCACACGGCCGTCGTCCGCGCCCTCGACGCCACGACGAGCCAGCGCCACCGGGTGCTCAGCCTGACCAACCGCGTCCAGCGCGAGTTCACCGCGCAGGCCATCGAGAACGACACGTCCTACCGGCGGTTGGCCGCCGCCGGGGTGCCGGTGCAGGCCCTCGACCGCTGCGGCAGCGAGCCGTTCACCGCGACGCACCAGCAGCTGGCGCGCCAGGCGGTGCGGCGCGCCGACGTGCTGCTCTCGCTGAAGGAGCAGCCGCTCTCGCTGCTCGCGGAGATCGGGACGCAGGGGCGGCCGCTGCTGGTCTGCCTCCACCGGTCCGACCCGGAGCACTCCGGCGCGGCCCTCGAGTCGCTCGTCGACCTGCACGAGCGCGGCCTGCTCACAGCGGGCGTGTGCTGCGCGCAGGCCACCCAGCGGGCCTACCACGAGGCCACCGGCATCCCGCTCGACCGGTTGCCGGTGATCCCCAACGGCGTCGACCTGCACAAGTTCCGCCGCGACGAGGACCAACGCCGCCGGGTGCGCGCTCAGCTCGCCGCGCCCGAGGGCAGCCCGGTGGTGCTCATCGCCGCCCGGTTCGACGAGATGAAGGACATCCCGCTCTTCGTGCGGGCGGCCGCCGTCTTCCGCCGGATCCACCCCGACGCGCACTTCGTGCTGTGCGGGGCCGGCATGACCTGGGACAACCCGGCGTTCGAGGAGCTGGTCGCCCGAGAGCTGGGCTCGTGGGAGGGCCTGTCACGTCAGCTGCACCCGCTCGGCATCCAGACCGCGATGGCCCCGCTCTACGCAGCCGCCGACGTGGTGGCGCTGACGTCGGCGTACGGCGAGGCCGCGCCGCTGTGCCTGCTCGAGGGCATGGCCGCCGGGGCCGTGCCGGTCACGACCGACGTGGGCGACGCCGCTTCGATGGTGGGAGACCAGCGGCTCGTCGTCGACCGCGACCCGGCAGCCGTCGCCGTCGGCTGGGCGGCCGCCTTCGAGCGGCGCGACGAGCACCGCGAGCGGATCGCCCGCAACCGGCAGCGGCTCAGCGACCAGGTGTGCTTCGACCGGTACGCCGCCCTGATCGCCGCCCATGCCCCGGCCCCGGCCTACTGACGCAGAAGTCAGGGGTTTTCCCCGATTCCCGCCAGCCCGCCGGCGCCCTACCGTCGGTGCCATGCGGGGCGACCGAGACGCCCCGAGACCCAGCAAAGGACCAGACATGCGCAGTGAGATCTTCGCCGAGGCCAACCGCGAGAAGGAGTCGACCCAGCCGGGGCTGCGGCTGCAGAACTCCAAGATGCTCAAGGTCGAGCTCAACGGGGAGGTGTTCGCCCGCACCGGGGCGATGGTCGGCTACCAGGGCCAGGTGCAGTTCCAGGCCCTCGGCTCCGGCGGCGTCGGGAAGTGGCTGAAGTCGAAGCTGAGCGGTGAGGGGGTGCCACTGATGAAGATGTCCGGCCACGGCGACGTCTTCCTCGCCGACCGGGCCTCCGACGTCCACGTGATCGACCTGGAGCCGGGTGACGCGATCACCATCAACGGCGCGAACGTGCTGGCCTTCGAGTCCACGCTGCAGTTCGACATCAAGATGGTCCAGGGCATGGGGATGCTCTCGACCGCCGGCATGTTCAACTGCGTCTTCACCGGCCAGGGCCGCCTCGCGATCACCACCAAGGGCACTCCGGTCGTGCTGACCGTCGACCAGCCGACGTACGTCGACCCGCAGGCCGCCGTGTGCTGGTCGGCCTCGCTGCAGACCGGCTACCACAAGGCCGACCAGAGCGGCCTCGGCACGCTGATCGGCCGGACGACCGGTGAGCGGTTCACGATGAGCTTCACCGGTCAGGGCTTCGTCGTCGTGCAGCCGTCGGAGGAGTTCGGCGGCGGCATGGTCGCCGGCACCGGCCAAGGCCA
>JAPSKJ010000447.1 GCA_031177735.1 Nocardioides sp. | reverse complement strand
TCGGGGAGTACGTCACCCTCCGCAACGCGGGTGGGGGCTCCCTGAAGGGTCTGTGCCCGTTCCACGACGAGAAGTCACCGTCGTTCAACGTCACGCCCAGCCGGCAGTTCTTCCACTGCTTCGGCTGCCAGGAGGGCGGCGACGTGATCAGCTTCCTGATGAAGATCGACGGGCTCTCCTTCGGTGAGGTGGTCGAGCGGCTGGCCGACCGCTTCGGCGTGGTGCTCGAGCGCGAGGACGGCGACGAGCCCCGCGAGCAGCGCGGGCCGCAGCGCGGCAAGCTGGTCGAGGCGCACAAGGTGGCCCAGGAGTTCTTCGCCGAGCACCTGATGGCCCCCGACGCGCTCGCGGCCCGGCAGTTCCTCGCCGAGCGCCAGTTCGAGCAGCAGCACGCCCTGCAGTTCGGCGTGGGCTTCGCCCCGCGCGAGGGCCAGGCGCTCTTCCGCCACCTGCGCGGGCGCGGCTTCACCGAGGAGGAGATCGTCGTCGCCGGGCTGGCCCGGTCGAACCGCTGGGACGTCTTCCAGGGCCGGCTCGTGTGGCCGATCCGCGACTCCTCGGGCGACGTGATCGGCTTCGGCGCGCGCAAGCTCTTCGACGACGACCGGATGCAGGGCAAGTACGTCAACACCTCCGAGACGCCGATCTACAAGAAGAACCAGGTGCTCTACGGCATCGACCTCGCCCGTGGCGGCATGCGCAAGACCGGGCAGGCGGTGGTCGTCGAGGGCTACACCGACGTGATGGCCTGTCACCTCGCCGGGGTCACCACGGCCGTCGCCACCTGCGGCACCTCCTTCACCAGCGAGCACGGCAAGGTGCTGCGCCGCTTCATGGCCGACTTCAAGGAGTCGCAGGGCGAGGTGGTCTTCACCTTCGACGGCGACAAGGCCGGCCAGGCCGCGGCGGTGAAGGTGTTCGCCGGCGACGCCGACTTCGTCTCCCAGACCTACGTCGCCGTGGCGCCCGACGGGCTCGACCCGTGCGACCTGCGCATGAAGGAGGGCGACGAGGCGGTCCGTCAGCTGGTCGCAAGTCGCAAGCCGCTGTACGAGTTCGTGCTCGGCAACATCGTCAGCCGTTACGACCTCAACCGTGCCGACGGCCGCATCGACGCGCTGCGCGAGGCCGCCCCTCTGGTCGCCAGCATCCGCGACCCCAGCAAGGTGGAGGCGTTCGCCCGCGAGCTCGCCGGCATGGTCGGCGTCGAGGTGGAGGACGCCCGAGCGGAGGTACGACGTGCCGGCTCCCGCCGGCCCGCTGCCGTCGCCGCACCTCGGCACGCCGCGGCCGAGCCGCCGCGACCGACCGTGACCGTGCCCGACCCGCGCGACCCCCGCTTCGCGATCGAGCGGGAGACGCTCAAGCTGGTGCTGCAGCACCCGATGGCGATCGGCCGCACCACCTCCGACATCGGTCGCGACGACTTCACGCACCCGACCTACCGCGCGGTCTGGGAGCTCATCGCCGCAGCAGGGGGACCTGTCGCCGGCACCGGCGACACCGGCTGGTCGGCGAAGCTGCGCGAGGCGGCGCCCACCCCCGAGCTCGCGGCCGTGGTCAGCGCGCTCACCGTGGAGCCGCTGCCGACCCCGCGGGAGCCCGACGCGGCGTACGTCGCGCACCACGTCGTCCGGCTGCTCGAGCTCACAGCGCTGCGCCGCATCGCCGACGTCAAGTCGCGCCTGCAGCGCACCAACCCGGTCGACGAGCCGGAGGCCTACCAGCAGATGTTCGCCGAGCTGGCCAGCCTCGAGCAGCACCGCCGTTCCCTGCGTGACCGGATCGCGTCGGCGTGAGACGTCGTCCCAGAGCCGAGGTCGCACCCGGCGAGCGGGTCCTCGCCAGCGCCCCGTCGCCCGAGGGAGCGGTCACCGGCACCCGCGTGGCCCTCTACCTGCCCGGCGCCCGGATCCCGTGGGAGCAGGTGTACGCCGCCGACTGGGACGCCGAGGCAGGGGTGCTCACCGTCAGTGAGATGGGGGAGTGGGGCAGCCCCCGACCCGTCCACCGGGTGCCGCTGGAGGACCCGGCGCGACTGCTGCAGCTGCTGCGCGAGCGGGTGACCGCAAGCCTGCTGCTGCAGCGTCCGTTCCCGGGCGGGCGTGTCGTCGCGCGCCGGTCGGCTGCGGGAGAGATCGCCTGGTTCGTCGACTTCGACGACGGCGTCGACCCGGCCCGCGCCGCCGATGACGCCCAGCGGGCGCTCGCCGCCGCTCGGCTGGAGGTGGGCGGCAGCTGAGCCGGCCCGATTTCGGACTGCCGGTGGCTCGCTGCTAAGGTTCACGGCGCCTCACAGCGATCCCCTGTAGCTCAATTGGCAGAGCATGCGACTGTTAATCGCAGGGTTGTTGGTTCGAGTCCAACCGGGGGAGCCACACG
>JAPSKJ010000446.1 GCA_031177735.1 Nocardioides sp. | reverse complement strand
TGGCGATCAGGCGCGCCGCCGCGCAGCCGTCGGCACCCTCGGCGAGCGACGCGGCGCCCGCCAGGGCGGCGAGGTCGGCGGCGGACTGGGCGCTGCGGTGGGCGACGAGCATCGCCGCCACCACACCGAGCCCGGCACCCACGAGCAGCAGCGTGCCCAGGCAGGCGACCGCGAACAGCGTCACCCCACCGTGCTCGTCCCTGCCCCTCACCGGCCCGCCTCCCCGCCGCCCGGATCGGCACCGTGACCACCGGCGCCCACCTCTTCGTCGGCCGCCACCGCGACCGCCCGCACGGTGATGCCCGGCAGGAAGCCGAACAGGCCTCCCGGACCGGCGATCGTGGCCGAGGCGACCGCGCGCACCTCACCGTCCGCCCGGGAGACGGTGACCCGGGTGCCCGCCGGGCCGACCTTTCGGCCGCGGGAGACCGCCTCCCCGGTGGCGTCGCCGCGGGCCACGGCGCGGGCGGTCTCCCGGGCCGCGTCGACGGCCCGCACCTGGGCGGCACCGACGGCGAGGAGCCAGACCAGTCCGACGGTCACCGCGACCAGGACGGGCAGCACCATCACCAGCTCGGCGGTCACCGCGCCGCGCTCGCGGGTCGCGGAGCTGTCCGGTCGGCGCATCCTCGGCGGTCCGGTCAGCCGAGCCCGAGCAGGCTCAGGACGTGGTCGTAGAGCGTCTTGAGCAGCTTGTCGCCGAAGCCGCCGGTCAGCAGCTTGTAGAGCAGGCCGGCCAGACCGGCCCCGGCCGCCGTGCCGACGGCGTACTCCGCGGTGGTGATGCCGGCGTCGTCGTGCCGGCGGACCTGGATGGACCTCATGGAGCCTCCTGTGCTGAGCGGCCGCTGGTCGGCCGGGTGCGACGACTCTGCGCCGCGGCGCCGACCCCCCGCCACGGGGCGGATCGCGGCTGTTGAGGAGCCGCTCGGGGACCGACCGGTGGACGGAAGGTGGCCGCCGCGGCGGCCCGCTCGGGACGAGGAGTCATCACCGGGGCCGAGTGCGTCGGCATCGCCCCGCAGGTCACCCACGGCCATGGTGCGCAGCGGCACGGCTCACGGCAGCAGCGTGCTCATCAGCCCACCCACCAGCGGGACGACCCCGATGAGCAGGAAGGCGGGCAGCAGGCACAGTCCGAGCGGCACCGCGGCCTTGACACCGACCGCCCGGGCACGATCCTCGACGTCGGCTCGCGCGGCGCGCGCGAGGTCGTCGGCGAGCCGGGCCACGGCGGCCGCCACCGGGGTGCCGGTGCTGTGGGCGCGGGCGAGCGTGCGGCCGAGCGGGGCCAGCCCGTCGGTGCCGGCCAGGGAGCCCCACACCTCGACCGGGTCGGCGCCCAACCGCAGCCGGGCGGCGATGGCGACCAGCGGCTCGCTGGCCGGCCCGGGGAAGGCAGCCGCGACGACGGCGAGGGCGTTGCCGGGCGCGACTCCGCCGGCGAGGGCCGCGGAGAGCAGGCGCACCAGGTGCGGCAGATCGCGACGCACGGCCTCGCGGTGGGCACGCACGGCGGCCGGCTCGGCGCGGTCGATGCCGATCCAGCAGCCGACGGCGGCGAGCGGCGCGGCGACGACACCCGCGACCCCATCGACGAACGTCGCCGCGGCCGCGGCGGCCAGCAGGCACCACAGCAGGCGGTAGTGGTGCATCCAGTCACCGGCGTGGTCGGCAGCGGCGAGCGACGAGGCAGCCGGCGCAACGGCACGCGCGGGGCGCGCAGCCGGCACCAGCGTGGCGGCGCCCGCGGCGAGCGCCGCGGTGATCCACACCAGCATCACCGGGTCACCCCGCGTGCGATCGCCTCGATCCACCACAGCCCCGCCCAGCCGAGCGCCAGCCCGAGGACGAGGCAGCCGAGGCCGAGCGGCGTGCCGAGCAGGAAGCCCCACGGGTCGCCGCCGACGCCCGAGCCCATCGCCAACGCCGCAACAGGCAGTGCGGCGACCAGGCGTGCGGTCGCCCGGGCCGAGGCGAGCTCGCCTCGCACCAGGCGCTGGGTGGACCGGACGGCGCGCAGCTCGGCGGCGACCTGGTCGACCGCGTCGGCGAGCCCCTGCCCGGTCTGGTGGGCGACCTGCCACGCGGCCGCGACCAGCCGCAGCTGCGCAGCACCCGGGACGAGAGCCGCCCTCCGCAGCGCAGCCGGCACGTCGGTCCCGACGCGGAACGCCTCGGCGACCGGCGCCAGCACCGGCCACGACGCCCCTGCCCGGTCCAGCGCCGGCCCCGGCGCCAGCCCGGCGCCGAGCTCCGCCGCGAGCTGCTCGCACATCTCGACGACCCGCTCCGCGACGCGGTCCGCGGCGACGCGTTCGGCGCGCCGACGCCACAGCGCCAGTCCGGCGACACCGGCCGCGGAGACGACCGCGGCGAGCGCACCCGCGCGGGG
>JAPSKJ010000445.1 GCA_031177735.1 Nocardioides sp. | reverse complement strand
AGCTCCACCCGCCGCGGGCGGTACCACGCCTCGGTCTCCGGCCCGGCCTCGCCGAGCCCGGTGTCGAGCAGGAGCACCCCGGCCGGAGTGCGGGCGAGGTAGCCCAGCACCGCCTCGACGCGCGGCCGGCCGGTGCCGGTCTCCTCGGCCGGCCGGACGAACGATCCGAGCGGGATCCGGACGATGTCCTCGACGAGCATCACTCGCCCCGCTCGATGCACTGGCAGCCGGCC
Source organism: Nocardioides sp. (assembly GCA_031177735.1). Lineage (GTDB taxonomy): Bacteria > Actinomycetota > Actinomycetes > Propionibacteriales > Nocardioidaceae > Nocardioides. Next base: position 2,170 of record JAPSKJ010000445.1, on the reverse strand, counting down.
ACGACCCCACTATGCAGCAGCGGGCGTGCCCCGGCCGACACGCCCGACCTTGCGCACGCGGCATGCCGCTGCCACTCACCGGATATCGGGAAGGCATGAACCAGCCGAAGCAGCAGCAGGAGCCGCCCGGCGTGCAGTCCGCGATGGACCCGCGCCCCGACTGCGGCGAGAAGAGCTACCAGGGTCACGGACGCCTCGAGGGCAAGGCCGCGGTCATCACCGGCGGCGACAGCGGGATCGGCCGCGCGGTCGCCATCGCGTTCGCCCGTGAGGGCGCCGACGTGCTGATCTCCTACCTCAACGAGGAGGAGGACGCGGCCGAGACGGCCGCCTACGTCGAGGAGGCCGGCCGGCGCGCCGTGCTGGTGCCAGGCGACGTGTCGCAGCCGCAGCACTGCCGCGACATCATCGCCAGGGCGGTCGACGAGTTCGGCAAGATCGACGTGCTGGTCAACAACGCGGCCTACCAGATGAGCCACGAGACGCTCGAGGAGATCTCCGACGAGGAGTGGGACTACACCCTCGCCACCAACCTCTCCGCGATGTTCCACCTCACCAAGGCCGCACTCCCCCACATGGGCAGCGGAGCCTCGATCATCAACAGCTCCTCGGTGAACTCCGACAGTCCGAGCCCCCAGCTCGCGCCGTACGCCGCCACCAAGGCCGCGATCGCGAACTTCAGTGCGAGCCTGGCGCAGATGCTCGGCGAGCGCGGCATCCGGGTCAACAGCGTGGCGCCGGGTCCGATCTGGACGCCGCTGATCCCCGCGACGATGCCGCCGGAGAAGGTGGAGAAGTTCGGCAGCAACACCCCGCTCGGCCGCGCCGGACAGCCCGCCGAGCTCGCCCCGGTCTACGTGCTGCTCGCCTCGGACGAGGGCAGCTACATCTCCGGCGCTCGCGTCGCCGTCACCGGCGGCCGCCCGATCCTGTGAGCGTCGGCCACGACTCCCTGGTCCTGTGCCCGGCGGTTGCGGACCAGGGGGTTGTGGACGTTCCGGCGGTCACCGGATCTCGTTGTCGGGATGCTGCGCGTCGTAGGCCCGGCGGGCGTGGGCGATGGCGTCCCGATGCGCGAGCGACCAGTCGGCAAGTGCCTTCACGAGGTGGGTCAGGCTCGCACCGGTCTCGGTGAGCCGGTAGTCGACCTGGGCAGGCACAGTCGGATAGACGGTCCGAAGCACCAGCCCGTCGCGCTCCAGCCGGCGCACAGTCAGGGTCAGCATCCGCTGCGAGATCCCGTCCACGGCACGCTGAAGCTCCCGGAAGCGCCTCGGCCCGTTCGCCAGCTCGACGATCACCAGGACCGACCACTTGTCGCCCACTCGATCGAGCACGTCGCGAATGCCGCAGTCGGGATGGTCCGGCTGCCCGCACGGATCCAGCTCCGCGGGTTCGACGGTTACCCCTGTGTGCGTCACTGACATGGAACTGCCTCCTTGTGGGCCCACCGACACCGGTCCACGATCGCCGTAGTTACTGAAGAGAACCACGGCAGGAGATGGACCGCAATGATCATGGTGACCGGCGCGAACGGACAGCTCGCCTCCCTCACGCTGCAGGAGCTGGCCGAGCGGGGAGTGCCTGCCGTGGGCGGCAGTCGGACCCCCGCCGACGGGCAGCGGCCCCTCGACTTCGACGATCCCGCCAGTCTGGACCTCACCGCCATCACCACACTGGTCCTGGTCTCGGCCGGTTACGCCGAGGACGACCAGGTCATCGCTCGCCACCGGGCCCTCCTGGACGCTGCGATTCGAGACGGCGTCGCGCATGTGATCTACACCAGCCTGACCGGCACCGGAGATCACCTCGGATTCGCACTGGCTCACCGCGCCACCGAGGAGCTGGTCAAGGCCAGCGGCCTGCGGTGGACGATCCTGCGCAACGGGATCTACGCCGAGCTCTTCGGCGCGTTGCTGACGTGGACCCCCGATGGCCTGGAGTCAGCATTCGGCAACGGTGCCCTCTCCGCGGTCGCCCGTGCCGACCTGGCTGCCGCCGCTGCCACCGTGGCCAGCGCACCAACGGCGCACGCCGCGAAGACCTACGACCTGGTTGGTGTGCCGATCACCGCGAGTCACGTCGCCGACCGTCTCGGAGTCGCTCACCGGACGATCGGGCTCGGCGAGTACCGCGCCCGACTTCTCACCGACGACACGCTGCTCCCGTT
>JAPSKJ010000444.1 GCA_031177735.1 Nocardioides sp. | reverse complement strand
AGGGTGTGGTGCCGGCCGGCGAACCGCAGCGTGGTGACCTCGCCGAGGTTGGGCCGGAACAGCACCCAGCCGCCGACGAGCACCAGCGCCACCAGCACGATCGGCTCGAAGGCCTCCTTCGGCAGCTGGGCGGCCACGGCGGCACCGCCGGCCGACCCGGCGAAGGCGAAGAGCATCAGCGGCAGGAACGTCCGGGGATCGGGGCGGACGCTCCGGTAGTACGTCGCCGAGGCGACCGTCGTGCCGCAGATGGAGGCCAGCTTGTTGGTCGCCAGGATCTCCACCGGCGTGGCACCGGGCAACCCGAGGAGCACCGCCGGCAGCTGGATCAGGCCACCGCCACCGACCACCGCGTCGACGTAGCCCGCTGCAAGAGCGGCCAGTGCGAGCAACAGCAGGACGGTCGGCTCGGGCACGCGACTAGCGTGTCACCCGCTCGGCGCGGCGCCGCAGGAGGCCCCGCTCGCGCTGGTTGCTGGTCAGCTCGGCGGCGCGGGTGAACTCGGCCGCGGCCTCCTCCCAGCGCCCGAGGCGCTCGAGCAGGTCACCGCGCACCGACGGCACCAGGTGGAAGCCCGCCATCCCCGGCACCGCGGCGACCTGGTCGGCCAGCGACAGGCCGACCTCGGGACCGTAGGCCATCGCGAGCGCCACCGCCCGGTTGAGCTCGACGACCGCGGAGCCGGTGACCCGGGCGAGCTCCTCGTAGAGCGCCGCGATCCGCGGCCAGTCGGTGGCCTCCACACTGGCGGCTCGGGCGTGCTCGGCGGCGATGGCGGCCTGCAGCGCGTAGGGGCCCCGGCCGCCGAGCCGGACACACTCACCGAGTGCCGCGAGTCCGCGCTCGATCGCCTCGCGGTCCCACCGGCTGCGGTCCTGGTCGGCGAGCAGCACCGCGTCACCGGCGGGATCGAGACGGGCGGCGAGGCGGGACGACTGCAGCTCGAGCAGGGCGAGGAGCCCATGCGCCTCCGGCTCGCGCGGCGCCACCTCGGCCAGCAGCCGGGCCACCCGCACGGCTTCGGCGCACAGCGCGGGTCGGGTCCAGTCGACACCTGCGGTGGCGGCGTACCCCTCGTTGAAGAGCAGGTAGATCACCGCCAACACCGCGGTGAGCCGCTCGGCGCGCTCGACACCGGTCGGCTCCTCCATCGCGGCGCCGGCGGCGCCCAGCGTGCGCTTCGCGCGGGAGATCCGGGTCGCGATCGTCGCCTCGGAGGTCAGGTACGCCCGGGCGATCTCGCGACTGGTCAGTCCGGCGACCAGCCTGAGGGTCAGCACGGTGCGGGTGTCGTCGGTGAGCGAGGGGTGGCAGCAGACGAACATCAACCGCAACACGTCGTCCTCGACGTGGTCGACCTCGAAGGCCTCCTCGTAGGCCTCACGCGCGGAGGCGGACAGCTCGGCATAGGCCCGGACCTGCCGCTCGCCGGCCCGGACCTGGTCGATCGCACGGCGCTTGGCGGTGGTCATCAACCAGGCGGCCGGGTTGTCGGGGATGCCCGACGTCGGCCACTGCGCCAGTGCCTGTGCCAAGGCTTCCTGGGCCAGGTCCTCGGCCCGGCCGACGTCGCGGGTGATGCGCAGCAGCGCGCCAAGGAGGCGCGACGACTCTGCTCGCCACACCTCCTCGACGGCTGCCGCAGGGTCGGTCATCCGGCGGACGGCATCTCCATGTAGGGACGGACCTCGATCCAGCCCTCCCACCCGGGCCAGGTGCTGCGGTGGGTCTCGAGGAACTGCTCGGACTTCTTCACCGCGGTGGCCAGGTCGGGCACGTCGTAGACGGCGTAGCTGCCGACCAGCTCCTTGGTCTCGACGAACGGACCGTCGGTGGTGGTGATGGCACCACCGGCGAGGGTGACGACCGCGCCGGCCTGGATCGGCAGCAGCGCCCCCACCTCGATCAGGGACCCCTCGGCGCTGGCCTCGGCGCCCAGCGCCCCGATGGCGGCGAACAGCTCGACGGGCGGCTCCGCGGTGGGCCGGGCGGACTCGTGCAGCAGGCAGATGAACTTCATGGTGGGAACTCCTTCTTCGATGGGTGGAATCAGATCAGACGACGGACGCGCTCGTCACGTGGCCACAGGCCGGCCCAGACGAGCACGCCGGTGGCGATGGCGAAGCCGACGTTGAAGGCCGGCTGGCCGGAGACGAGGTTGACGGCGGTCGCGCCGCCCAGGTAGCCGGTGAGCAGGACCGCGCCGAGCACCCGGGTGCGGGGCACGTGATAGGCGACCAGCAGCACGGCCATCACGGCGCCGCAGACGACGGGGAACCACTCGGGCGCCCCGATCTCGTCGTTGAACGCGACCGCGTGCGACTCGCGCACCAGGTGGGTGAGCGCGTCGACGGCCAGGAAGACCGTGACGGCGCCGGTGATGACCCGGCCCGTGACGACGGCTGC
>JAPSKJ010000443.1 GCA_031177735.1 Nocardioides sp. | reverse complement strand
TCGCCGCCGTCGAGCATCCCGTAGGTGCCGTCGTGGCCGCTGCCGAGCCGGGAGGCGCAGAAGACGTCGGCGACCTCCGGCGGTGCGAACCGCACCAGCAGCGACCCCTGCAGCACCGCGGCCATCCGCCCGGCGAGGCGGCGGGCCGCCCCCTCCATCTGGTCGGGCGAGCCCATGAGCGTGCCGAGCAGCGCGAGCGTGTCGTCGATGGCCCGGTCGAGGCGCGCGTCGCCGCCGCGAGCCCGACCCACCTCCGAGATCCATGCGTCGAGCGCCTCCGGCTCACGCCCGAGCGCGCGCAGCACGTCGAGCGCGTTGACGTTGCCGGAGCCTTCCCACACCGAGTTCAACGGCGCCTCGCGGTAGAGCAGCGGCAGACCGGACTCCTCGACGTAGCCGTTGCCGCCCAGGCACTCCAGGGCCTCCGCGACCAACGCCGGCGTGCGCTTGCAGACCCAGAACTTCGCCAGGGGCAGGGCGATCCGGCGCAGCGCGGCCTCGTGCGGGTCGTCGAGGCCGTCGACCGCCGCCGCGAGCCGGAGCGCCAGCGCGGTCGCGGCCTCGGACTCCACGGCCAGGTCCGCCACCACGTTGCGCATGAGCGGCTTGTCGGCGAGCAGCGAGCCGAACGCAGAGCGGTGCGCCACGTGCCACGACGCCTCCGCGACGGCGCGCCGCATCAGCGAGGCCGAGCCGAGCACGCAGTCCAGGCGGGTGGCGGCGACCATCTCGATGATGGTGCGCACCCCGCGCCCCTCGTCGCCGAGCCGGGTCACGACCGTGCCGTCGAACTCGAGCTCGGAGGAGGCGTTGGAGCGGTTGCCCAGCTTGTCCTTGAGGCGTACGACGTCGAGCCGGTTGCGTGTGCCGTCCGGGAGCACCCGCGGGAGGACGAAGCAGGTCAGCCCGCCGGGCGCCTGGGCCAGGACCAGGAAGACGTCGTTCATCGGCGCCGAGGTGAACCACTTGTGCCCGTGCAGCGTGTAGACGCCGTCGGTCGAGGTCGGCCGCGCGAGGGTGAGGTTCGCCCGCACGTCCGAGCCGCCCTGCTTCTCGGTCATCCCCATCCCGGCCAGCGCGCCCAGCTTCTGCTCGGCGGGACGGAGCCCGGGGTCGTAGCGCAGCGAGGCCAGCAGGGGAGTCCACTCCTTGGCGAGCGCATCGTCGGTGCGGAGGGCAGGCACCGCGGCGTAGGTCATCGAGACCGGGCAGCCGTGGCCGGGCTCGGTCTGCGACCAGGCCAGGAAGCCTGCGGCCCGGCGGACGTGCGCGTGGGGCGCGTCCTGCTCCCAAGGCGCGGCAGCCAGCCCGTGCCCGATCGCGCGCTCCATCAGCCAGTGCCACGACGGGTGGAAGCGGACCTCGTCGACGCGGTGGCCGTAGCGGTCGTAGGTGAGCAGCTCGGGCCCGTGCTGGTTGGCGAGCATGCCGTGCTCGCGGGCCTCCTCCGACCCGGCCTCGAAGCCGAGCGGCACCAGCGAGTCCAGCACCTCCTCGGAGCCGTGGCGCAGCACGGCCTCGCGGAGGGCGGCGTCGGCGGTGACGACGTTGTGTCCGACGAGCGGCGGAGCCTGGTTGGCGACCGCGCGGATGTCTGCCGGGTTCGGGGTGCTCATGTGATTAACGTAAGACTCATGACGGCGGGGGCACAGGCAAGCACCCTCACCGGGCGGCTGGGGGAGCGTGGCCGGGTCGTCCGCGCCGCGCTGTGGCGCATCGTCGTCGGCACCGCGAGCGCCTGCCTGCGGCACCGGGTGACCGGCCTCGCCGCGGAAGGCGCGTTCTTCGCGGTGCTGTCGGTGCCGCCGTTGATCTTCGCCCTGGCCGGTGCCGTCGGCTACGTCACCCAGCAGTTCACCGACGCGCAGGTCGCTCAGATGCACCAGGCGATCATCGACGCAGCCGGCACCTTCCTGACCGCCAGCGCGGTCGACGCCGTGATCGCCCCCACCGTGGAGGACGTGCTGGCCGGCGGCCGGTTCGACGTCATCTCGGTCGGCTTCGTGCTCGCGCTGTGGTCGGGCAGCCGTGCGCTGCACGTCTTCGTCGACACCATCACGATCATGCACGGGCTCGGTGGGCAGCGCGGGCTCGTGGCGACCCGCGCCCTGTCCTTCGTGCTCTACATCCTCGCCATCGTCACCGGCATGTTCTGCCTGCCCCTCGTCCTCGCCGGTCCCTCGCTGGTGGCCGAATGGCTCCCCGACGCCTCCGACTGGCTGCTGGGGTTCTACTGGCCGGCGGTGGTCGTCCTCGGCATCTGCTTCCTCGCCACGCTCTACCACGTCTCGGTGCCGGTGCGGACGCACTGGCGGTTCAACCTGCCGGGCGCCACCTTCTCGCTGTTGTCCTGGATCGCCGGCTCCTACCTCCTGCGCTGGTTCCTCACCGCGACCGCCCAGGACTCCCG
>JAPSKJ010000442.1 GCA_031177735.1 Nocardioides sp. | reverse complement strand
GGGCGTGGACGCGGCGGCCAGGCTGGCGTGGGAGTACGCCGTCCTGCCGGTCATCAGCTGGTAGGCCAGCGCGGCCAGCGAGTACTGGTCGGCTCGGGCGTCGGGGCTCTCACCCTGCGCCTGCTCGGGCGCGACGTAGGTCGGGGTGCCGCCGATGACGGTGAGCCGGGTGGAGGTGTCCATCGCCTTGCCGAGCCCGAGATCGGCCACCATGGCGCGCACGGGGCCGTTCTCCCCCACGGACCGGAAGAGCACGTTGGCGGGCTTGATGTCGCGGTGCACGATGCCGCGGTCGTGCAGCGCCTGCAGCCCGTCGGCGACCTGGCGGACCACCTCCACGCTCTGCGCGGGGGTCAACGGACCCAGCTCGAGCCGGTCGGCGAGCGTGCCCTGGTCGGCATAGGTCATCACCAGGTAGGGCCGGCCGTCGTCGAGCTCGCCGGCGTCGTAGACCGTCACGACGTGCGGCGACTCGACCCGTCGCAGGTAGCGACCCTCCTCCAGGAAGCGCTGCCGCACGTGGCCGTCCTCGGTCCAGTTGTCGGCGAGCACCTTCACCGCGACCGGCGCGTCGAGCTGCTCGTCGTAGGCCAGCCAGACCGTCGCGAACCCACCGCTCCCGATCCGGCGGCGCACGGCGTAGCGGCCGAGTCGGGCGGGCATGGACACCTAGGCATTATCGTCACGAGAACGCCGGCGAAACCGGTGCCCGCGCCCGGAGGGTTGGTGCTGCGGGTGCTCGGGAAGGATGAGAGGCATGACCGAGCAGGGCCTGGGCCCCGACGACATCGACGACCTCGCCCGCCGGGCGCAGGGCGGCGACACGATCGCCCTGGAGGACCTTCTCGGGGCGATCCGGCCGCGCGCGCTCAACGTGTGCCGCAGCGTGCTGCCCTACAGCGCCGACGCCGAGGACGCCTGCCAGGAGGCGCTGGTCAACATCGCGCACAAGCTCGGCAGCTGGAACCGCAACGGGCGGTTCACCACGTGGATGCACGTGGTCGCGGTCAACGCCGCCCGGTCGGCGTACCGCCGCCTGCGCAACCAGGCCGTCCCGCACGAGACCCTCCCCACCGAGCGGCCCGACCCGCGCCGCACCAGCGTCATCGCCGGCACCCGGATCGACCTGCTGGAGGCGATGGAGACGTTGGAGAAGACCCATCCGCAGTACGTCGAGCCGTTGCTGCTGCGCGACGTCTACGGCATGACCTACGAGGAGATCGCCGACCTGCTCCAGCTGCCGCTGGGCACCGTGAAGGCCCAGATCCACCACGGCCGCAAGATGGCCCGGCCGCTGCTGCGGGACCTCTCGTGAGGCGGGTGAGGCTCGCTGCCGCCGCGACGGCGGCGGTGCTGGCGGTGACGCTCGCGGGCTGCAGCGAGGATGGTCCCGACACCTCCTCGCCCGGCACCTCGACCGCTGACCCCACGCCGGGCGCCAGCACCGATCCGTCGGCCGGCGGGGAGCCGACCGCCCAGCTGGACCTCGAGGAGGCTGTCAGCGAGCCGGTCGAGGACTCCTACTACCCCGACTACGGCGACCCGGGTGTCGACGCGCTCCACTACGACCTCGCGCTCACGTGGCGGCCGCAGGAGCGGGTGCTCGACGGCACCGAGACGCTCACCTTCCGGGCCGCCGCGACCGCGGCGGAGGTCCGCCTGGCTCTCGACGACCCGCTCGCGGTGAGCTCCGTCGAGCTCGACGGCGCGCCCGTCGAGGTCACCCGCGAGGGGGACACCCTGGTCGTGCACGCACCGGTGACGCAGGACCAGGAGTACGTCCTGCGGCTCGCCTACTCCGGCCAGCCCCAGCCCGTCGCCGCACCCACCGGCCGCCAGGACACCGGCACCGTCGGGTTCACGGTCACCGACGACGGCGAGGTGTGGACGATGCAGGAGCCCTACGGCGCGTTCACCTGGTACGCCGTCAACGACCAGCCCTCCGACAAGGCGCTCTACGACGTGCGGATCTCGGTGGACTCGCCGTGGGTGGGCGTCAGCAACGGCGAGCTGCTCTCCCGCACCGAGGCCGACGGCGTCACCACGACCCGCTGGCGGCTCGACGAGCCGGCCGCGGCGTACCTGATGACCCTCGCCATCGGCGACTACCAGGTCACCGAGGACGTGCTGCACGGCCAGGCGGGTGACATCCCGATCACCTACTGGGTGCCGCGTGACCGCGCCTACGTGCTCGAGCGGCTGCAGCGGACCCCCGAGGTGTTCGGCTGGGTGGAGGACAAGCTCGGGCCCTACCCGTTCGACAGCCTGGGCATCGTCGTCGTCGACTCCACCAGCGGCATGGAGACCCAGACCATGATCACGCTCGGCTACAGCGAGTACGCCACGAGCCGCAGCGTGCTCCTCCACGAGATCGTGCACCAGTGGTACGGCGATCTGGTCACCCCCGAGG
>JAPSKJ010000041.1 GCA_031177735.1 Nocardioides sp. | reverse complement strand
CGGCCTCCTTGGCGGGGATGTGCTCGACGACCCGGCGGCGCATCGCCTGGGTCTCCTCGACGAAGCCGGGCCGCTCGGCGGCGGCCCACACCAGCGGTCGGGTGGCCTCGAGGTAGGCGCGGCCGAGGTCCGGGTCGCCCGCGGCGTGCCGCGCCTTGAGCAGCGCCTGGAACTCCCAGGTGCTGGCCCACCGCTCGTAGTAGCCGACGTGGCTGGCCAGCGTGCGGCTGAGCGGGCCGGCCTTGCCCTCCGGGCGCAGCGCGGCGTCGACAGGCCAGATCGTGCCCTCGCCGGTGAAGTCGGAGCAGACCCGGATCAGGTGGCTCGCCAGCCGGGTCGCGACCCGGAGGGCCGCGTCGTCGGAGACGCCCTCGGCGGGCTCGTGCACGAAGAGCACGTCGACGTCGGAGACGTAGTTGAGCTCGTGGCCGCCGCACTTGCCCATCGCGATGACCGCCAGCCGGGCCCGCGCGGCGTCGTCGCCCAGTCGGGCGCGCGCGACGGCGAGCGCCGCCTCGAGGGTGCCGACGGCGAGGTCGGACAGCTCCGCGGCGACGTCGTCGAGGTGCAGCCCGTGCGCGAGGTCGCGAGCGGCGAGACGGAGCAGGTGGCGGCGGTACTCCACCCGCAGGGCGTCGACCGCCTCCCCGTCCGGCACGGTCGCGGCGGGCGCGCGGTCGGCGGCGTCGGCACCCACGCTGCCGAGCATCTCGGCGCGCAGCACGTACGCCGGCGGGCGGGTGGAGCCGAGCAGCGGGTCGGTCAGCTCCCGCCACTGCTCGGGGTGGCGGACCAGGTGATCGCCCAGCGCGGTGGAGGCGCCCAGCACGCTGAGCAACCGCATGGCGGTGCCCTCGTCGTCGACGAGGCAGTCGAGGAGGGCATCGGCCTCCTCCTCGGACCGGTCCCGCAGCGCCTCCACCAGCCGCACCAGCGCCGCCAGCGCGAGGTCGGGGTCGGCGGCGCGGCCGAGCATGGCGAGGATCGGGTCGGCGACCGGTCCGAGCCCGCGGATCGCCTCCAGCGCACCCTCGGGATCCCCGAAACCGAGCCGGATCAGGGTGCCCTTGGTGGTGGCGGCGCGGGTCATCGCCCCACGCGCGCCGTCATTCGCCTGTCCTGCGCAGCGCCGGCCAGCGCGGCGAACCGCTCCGCGAGCGGCCGCCAGGTCTGCACCAGCTCCCCGCGGGCGGCGTCGATCCCGGCCACGACGGCGTCGACGTCGACACCGCGCGCGTGCAGCTGCGCCGAGTCCGACTCGGCCCACGGCGCGACCGCCGCGGCGTCCACCTCGGGATGGAACTGCACCCCCCACACCGTCTCGGCGTAGCGCACCGCCTGCGGCTCCGATCGGGTGTCGGCCGCCAGCAGCTCGGCACCCGGCGGCAGCTCGGTCACCACGTCGGAGTTCCACTGGACCGCACGCACCGGTGCCGGCGCCGCGGCCACGACACCCATCAACGGGTCGGACGCCGCGGCCGGCAACCAGCCGACGTCGTAGAGGCCCACCCGCTGGCCGTGGCTGCTCCGCGCCACGCGGCCGCCCAGGGCGAGCGCGCCCAGCTGCGCGCCGAGGCAGATCCCCAGCAGCGGTACGCCGTCGGCGGCCGCCTGCGCGATCAGCGCCCGCACCGCGGGCAGGTGCGGGTGACCGGCGTCGTCCCAGGAGTCCATGGCGCCGCCGAGCACCAGCACGCCGGCGTACTCCTGCAGCGAGTCGGGCAGTCCGTCGACCGGCGCCAGCCGGGCGTCGAGCTCGCAGCCGTCCTGGCTGAGCCACTCGCCGAACAGCGCGGGCGGACAGGCTGCCTCGTGCTGGACGACCAGGACGCGTGGACCCGCCATGGCGTCAGATGATCGGGAGCATGCGGTCGCGCTCGAAGGGGGTGACCTGGGCGCGGTAGTCGGCCCACTCCGCTCGCTTGTTGCGCAGGAAGTAGTCGAAGACGTGCTCTCCCAACGTCTCGGCCAGCAGCTCGGAGGACTCCGCGACCGTGATCGCCTCGTGCAGCGAGCGCGGCAGCGGGTCGATGCCGAGGCTGTGCCGCTCACGCTCGCTGAGCGACCACACGTCGTCCTCGGCCTCCGGCGGCAGGTCGTAGCCCTCCTCGATGCCCTTCATGCCCGCACCGAGGATGGCGGCGAAGGCGAGGTAGGGGTTGCAGGCGGCGTCGAGGGTGCGCAGCTCGACCCGGGTCGACTGGCCCTTGAGCGGCTTGTACATCGGCACCCGGATCATGGCCGAGCGGTTGTTGTGGCCCCAGGAGATGTAGGAGGGCGCCTCACCACCGGCGATCGTGCGCTTGTAGGAGTTGACCCACTGGTTGGTGACCACGCTGATCTCGGGCGCGTGCTTGAGCACGCCGGCGATGAACTGGCGACCGACCTTGGACAGCTGGTACTCCGCGCCGGCCTCGTAGAAGGCGTTGGTGTCGCCCTCGAAGAGCGAGACGTGGGTGTGCATGCCGGAGCCGGGGTGCTGGGTGAACGGCTTGGGCATGAAGGTCGCCCAGATGTCCTGGCTCAGCGCCACCTCGCGGATGACGGTGCGGAAGGTCATGATGTTGTCGGCGGTGGAGAGCGCGTCGGCGTAGCGCAGGTCGATCTCCTGCTGCCCCGGGCCGCCCTCGTGGTGGCTGAACTCCACCGAGATGCCCATCGCCTCCAGGTAGGTGATGGCCTCGCGGCGGAAGTCCGCGCCCATGGACTGCGCGGTGTGGTCGAAGTAGCCCGAGGAGTCGACCGGCACCGGCTCGACGCCGTGCACCGGGGAGTCCTTGAACAGGTAGAACTCGATCTCGGGGTGGGTGTAGAAGGTGAAGCCCTTCTCCGCCGCCTTCGACAGGGTCCGCTTGAGCACGTAGCGCGGGTCGGCGTAGGACGGCGAGCCGTCGGGCATCACGATGTCGCAGAACATGCGCGCGGTCGCCGGTCCCTGGTCGCGCCAAGGCAGGATCTGGAACGTCGACGGGTCGGGCTTGGCCAGCATGTCGGCCTCGTGCACCCGCGCGAAGCCCTCGATCGCGGAGCCGTCGAAGCCGATGCCCTCGGCGAACGCCCCCTCGAGCTCCGCGGGCGCGACCGCCACGGACTTCAAGAACCCGAGCACGTCGGTGAACCACAGCCGGACGAACCGGACGTCCCGCTCCTCCAGAGCGCGGAGAACGAAGTCCTCTTGCTTACCCATGGCGGCAACCCTAGTGGTCAGCCGTCGGCGCCGGGTCACGCGGCTGACCCGTGGTCGTCGTGTCGGTGCTCGGCCCGCCTGTCGCCGCCGTGGCGCGACGGGTAGCCGCTCTCGCAGACGCCTGCGCATGCCGTCGAGCGTCGCGGCCATGTCTCGCGCCGCCCGGGTTGTCGAGGCTGGAGGCATGACCACATTGATCATCGGCGGCGCCGGCAAGACCGGCCGCCGCGTCGCGAACCGCCTCCGCACCGCCGGCCACGACGTCCGGCTCGTCTCTCGCCGCACGACACCCCGGTTCGACTGGTACGACGACACGACGTGGGAGCCCGCGCTCGCGGGTGCCGCCAGCGCCTACCTCGCCTTCCAGCCCGACCTCGCCCTGCCCGGCGCCGACGAGATCATCGGCGCCCTAGCGGCCACTGCTGTCGCCGCCGGCTGCCGGCGTCTCGTGCTGCTCTCGGGGCGCGGCGAGGAGGGCGCCGAGCGGGCGGAGCAGGCGCTGGCGGCCAGCGGCGCGGACTGGACCGTGGTGCGGGCGGCGTTCTTCGCGCAGAACTTCACCGAGGGGATGTGGGCCGAGGAACTGGTGCAGGGCTCGGTGACGATGCTCGACCACTCGGCCAAGGAGCCCTTCGTCGACGCTGGCGACGTGGCGGACGTCGCCGTCGCTGCGCTCACCACCCCTGGGCACGCCGGGCTGATCCACGAGGTCACCGGGCCCCGGCTGCTCGGGTTCGACGAGGTGGTCGTCGAGCTGAGCCGGACGACCGGGCGGCCGATCGCCTACCGGCCGCTGCCGGCCGAGGCGTTCACGACGGTGCTCCTCCAGGCCGGCCTGCCGGCCGAGGAGGCGCGCGGGATGACCGCGCTCTTCGGCGACGTGCTCGACGGCCGCAACGCCTACGTGACCGACACCGTGCGGCGGGTGCTCGGCCGGGAGCCGCGCGACCTCCTGGACGCTCTCGCCGGCTCAGCCCTGCCCGCCTGAGGGATCCCGGCGCGTCAGCCCGCGAAGGTCCGTGACCCGCGCGGGCTGACGCCGTACTCGCGCTTGAAGGCGGCGCTCAGGGCGAACGGTGTGCTGTAGCCGACCCGCCTGGCCACGGCCTCCAGGGTGAGGTCAGGGTCGGCGAGCAGGTCGGCGGCAAGAGCCAGCCGCCACCGGGTGAGGTGGGTCAGCGGCGGCTCCCCGACGAGCCGGGTGAACCTCCGGGCGAAAGCGGCCCGCGACACGTGCGCCGTCGCGGCGAGCGAGGCGACGGTCCACGGCTCATCGGGCCGCTCCTGGATGAGCCTCAGCGCCGGGCCGACGACGGCGTCACCCAACGCGACGTACCAGCCGGGCGCGTTGCCCTCCCGGGCGAACCACGTGCGCAGCACCGCGATCAGCAGCAGGTCGAGCAAGCGGTCGAGCACGGCGTCCTGGCCTGCGTCGTCGCGGACGATCTCCGCGGCGAGCAGCGGCACCAACGGCGAACCCAGGTCGGCCTGCGACACCACCAGCAGCGGCGGCAGGGCCCGTAGCAGTCGCCGGCTCACCTCCCCCTCGAGCAGGTAGGACCCGCTCAGCAGGACGGTCTCTCCCGCCACGTCGTTGCCCCAGCTGCGGACACCGAGGTCGTACTCGTCGGTGAGCCGCCGTCCGTCGGGCGCCTGACACTCCTGCCCGGGCAGGATCGTCACGGTGACCGGCGTGAGCGCGGAGTCGGCGATCGTCCAGTGCTCGGCGCCCTGCGCCACGACGACGTCGCCCGGCTCGACGCGCACCGGCGGCCTGCCGTCGCTGCGCACCCACGCCTCGCCCTCGACGATCGCGGTCAGGCCGAGGGGCACCTCGTCGGCGATCCGGATCGCCCACGGCGCACCCAGGAGGCAGCGCAGCAGGAACGCCCCGTGCGCGCGAGGCCCCTCGAGCACCGCCGACAACGCGTCCACGATCGCGACGGTAGACGATCGCGTATGTCGCGGCGGGCGGCGCCCATGTCGACGCACGTCGCCAGCGGCTGCACTGGTGCCATGACACTCCGCATCATCCTCGTGCTGGCGACGGTCGCCGCCGGCCTGCAGGCCGGCAGCTACTACGTCTGGGCCTGCGGCGTCCTGCCCGGCCTGCGGCGCGTCGACGACGACACGTTCGTGGGTGTGGTCGCCCAGGTCAACCAGGCGATCGTCAACCCGGTGTTCCTGGTGACCTTCCTCGGCGCTCCGGTGCTCACAGGGTCGGCGCTCGCGTTGGGTGCGCCGCGCGGCTGGGCGGTCACCGCGCTGGCGCTGACCCTGCTCACCGTTGCGATCACGGTCGCCGGCAACGTGCCGCTCAACGACGCCCTGGCACGCGACGCAGCCGATCCGACCACGGCCCGCACGACGTTCGAGACCGCCTGGCAGCGTTGGAACCTCGCCCGCACCCTCACCTCGGCCGGCGCGCTGGCCGCCCTGGCCGCGGCCGCGCTGCACAGCTGACCCGCAGCGGCCGACTCAGGCGTCGCAGAACACCAGGTCCTGCGTGCCGAGCACGCCGTCGACCGACCGGCGCATCGGCGGCAGCCACTCGGGCGTCGTCCTCGCCCATGCCCGGGTGCCCCACACCTTCGTGGTGTGGCCCTGCACCCGCACCTTGCGCACCCCGATCGAGAGTGTCGCCTCGCTCGCCTTCGTGCCGGCCCAGCACGCGGACGCCCGCCGCCCCGCACGCGACTCCCGGGCGCTGATCCGCTCACCGACGGCGTGACCGCGGTAGCGCATCGCCACGAGCGTGGCGTAGGGCAGGTGGCCGTCCCACGGCGCGTCGATGCTGATGCTCATCCCCGTGGTCTGCTCGCGCGGCACCTCCACGGTCGTCCGGCCGCCGACGAGCTTGACCGGCTCGGTCTGCCAGAAGTCGTCGAGCTTCCCGGACGGGCTCAGCCGCGCCGAGGCGAGCGAGATGGTGCAGTTGTCGCAGCCCTTGGCGACGATCGTCAGCTTCACGACGGCCGGGTCGGCGGGGTCGGCCGCCTGGGCCGGTGGGCCGGCCAGCCCGGCGAGGAGCGGGAGGGACAGCACGGCGGCCGCCAGGCGGCGTACACGGTGGGACATGGCGGGACTCCTGTTCTCGGTCCGGTCGGACCACAGTGGCATTACGCCCGGGCCGGCCCTCCGGTTGCAAGGGATCGAAGGATCGAGCCGAGTCCCGACACCTCAGAAGAACGGCACGTTCTCCAGGTCCGCCAGCCAGGCGGCGGGCGAGGCGTCCGACGGCATCCGCCAGTCGCCGCGCGGCGACAGCGAGCCGCCGGCGGCGACCTTCGGGCCGTTGGGCATGGCCGAGCGCTTGAACTGGTTGGCGAAGAACCGCTTGATGAAGACCTCCAGCCACGAGCGGATCTCGCCCAGGTCATAGGCGACGTGCTTGGCCTCGGGGTAGGACGGCGGCCACTCCCCCGCCGAGGCGTCGCGCCACGCGTGCCAGGCCAGGAAGGCGATCTTGCTCGGCGAGAAGCCGTAGCGCAGCACCTGGAACAACGAGAAGTCCTGCAGGGCGTAGGGGCCCACCTGCGCCTCGGTGCTCTGCGGCTTCTCGTCCTCGCCGGCCGGGACCAGCTCCGGCGAGATCTCCTGCTCGAGGATCTCCCGGAGCACGGCGTCGGCCTCCGCGCCGAACTGCTCGGTGGAGATGACCCAACGGATCAGGTGCTGGATGAGGGTCTTGGGCACACCGGCGTTGACGTTGTAGTGGGCCATCTGGTCGCCCACGCCGTAGGTGCACCAGCCCAGCGCCAGCTCGGACAGGTCACCGGTGCCGACCACGATCCCGCCGCGCTGGTTGGCGGCGCGGAAGAGGTAGTCGGTGCGCAGGCCCGCCTGGACGTTCTCGAACGTCACGTCGTAGACCGGCTCCCCGGCCGCGAACGGGTGGCCGAGGTCGCGCAGCATCTGGGTCGCGGCCGCGGTGATGTCGATGGTCTCGTACGTCGTCCCGAGGGCCTCCATCAGCTTCACCGCGTTGCTCTTGGTGGTCTCGGAGGTGGCGAAGCCGGGCAGGGTGAAGGCGAGGATGTCGCTGCGCGGCCGGCCGAGCCGGTCCATCGCGTTGGCGGCGACGATCAGCGCGTGGGTGGAGTCGAGTCCGCCGCTGACGCCGATCACGAGCTTGGGCCCCGGACCGTCGCCGCCGATCGCCCGGATCCGCTGCTCCAGCCCGGAGACCTGGATGTTGTAGGCCTCGTAGCAGTCCAGCGCGAGCCGCTCGGCGTCGTCGGGGACGAACGGGAAGCGGTCGACCTTGCGGCGCAGGCCGATGTCGCCCTCAGGAGCGCCCAGCTCGAACTCGACGATGTCCCAGCCGTCGGGGTCGTCGCCGATCTCCGCCATCGTGCGGCGGTTGTCGTCGAAGGTGCCCATCCGGATCCGGTCCATCCGGATCCGGTCGAGGTCGACGTCGACGACCGTGCGGCGCGGGCCTTCGGGGAACCGCTCGGTCTCGCCGAGCAGCTCACCCATCTCGTAGACCATCGTCTGGCCGTCCCAGGACAGGTCGGTGGACGACTCCCCCTGACCGGCGGCGGCGTAGACGTAGGCGGCCAGGCAGCGGCTCGAGGCCGATCGAGCCAGGAGCTTGCGGTCCTCGGCGCGGCCGACGGTGATCGGGCTGCCGGAGAGGTTGACCAGCACGGTGGCACCGGCCAGCGCCGCGCGGGCGCTCGGCGGCACCGGCACCCACATGTCCTCGCAGACCTCGACGTGGAGGACCAGCCCGCGCACGTCGGTCGCGGCGAAGAGCAGCTTGGGGCTGATCGGCACGTCCTCGCCCGCGAGCCTGACGAAGCCCTCGACGTCGTCGCCCGGGCCGAACCAGCGGCGCTCGTAGAACTCGCGGTAGGTCGGCAGGTAGGACTTCGGCGCCACGCCGAGGATCTCGCCGCGGTGGATGACCACGGCGCAGTTGAGCACCCGGTTGCCGTAGACCAGCGGCGCGCCGATCACCAGCACCGTGGCGAGCTCGGCCGACGCCTCGACGACCGCCTCGATCTGCTCCTCCACCGCCCGGAGCAGCACGTCTTGGAGGAACAGGTCCTCCACGGCGTACCCGGTCAGGCAGAGCTCGGGGAAGACCGCGACCGCGACACCGTCGTCGTGGCAGGCGCGGGCCTGCTCGATCACCACGGCGGCGTTGGTCGCAGGGTCGGCGACCTTGATGGGCATCGTGCACGCTGCGACGCGCGCGAACCCGTGGGCGTAGGCGGAGTAGAAGTCCACGTCAGGCAGTCTAGGGACGACGGGTCAGCGCGCCGGGCGGCCGCTACCCCGGTTCGCTCCGGCGGTCAGTAACGCCCGGTCGGCCGGCCGCTGCGCTCGCCGTAGCTGGCTCGCAGGCCCGTGTCGGAGCGGTCGGAGGTCGACCCGTAGCTCGCGCCCGGCGCCTGGACGGGGTAGCCGCTCTCGGTGTAGCCGCGCGCGGCGGCCTCGGAGCGGGCGCGCTGGCGGCCCACGGAGGTGTCGCGCTTGAGCTGGTCGGTCTGCTCACGCCCCCGGCCGTAGGCGTCCTCCAGCAGACGACGGGCGACGTCGCGGCCGCCGAGCCCGAAGGCGAGCGCCAGGCCGAGGCCGATCGAGAACATGGTGGCGGCGAACGCGATGGTGACGATGTTCTCGGCGATCTCGAGCTGGTCGAGGATCATGAACGTCGCGATCACCATGACCAGCGCGGGCGCGGCCGTCCCGACGATCCGACCGGCCGGTGTGCCGCCCATCAGCCTGGTGGCCGCCGCGCCGGCGACACCGGCGACCGCGGCGGCGAGGACGAAGATGAGGATCGCCGCGATGACGTTGGGCAGGTAGGCCAGTGCGGCGTTCATGAACCCGGTCAGCGCACTGATGCCCAGCGCGCCGATCGCGGCGAAGGCGAAGAACGCGAACACCAGCCAGAACACGACCCTGCCGATCCCCTTCGAGGGGCGGGCACCCGGAAGGACCCGGTCCACCATCCGACCGCCCTGGGAGTCGTGCAGCGCCCGGTCGACGCCCGCCTTCTCCAGCGCCTTGCCCACGACCGACTGGATCAACCTGGCGACGAGGTAGCCGACGACCAGCAGCACCACGAAGCCCAGCAGGTTCGGCAGGAACGCGAAGAACCTGTCGACGCCCGTCTGCAGGCTGCTCTCGACGTCCATTGGAGTCCCCCGGGTTCTTCAGTGTCTGGGCAGGTGCTCTGCACCAGTACCCGCCTCCTCGGCTGGCAATCGGAGTGACCACTTCCACACCACCGGGGTCGGCCCGGCGCACTAACGTTCAGAACGGTCCGTGGACTCCAGCAGGGAGCCGCGAGATGTCACGAAAGGGCTCGACGATGAGCGCACCCGAAGAGACCGCCCCCTACGGCACGGGCGCCGCACCGAGCGGCACCGCCGCGGTGAAGCGCGTCCGCACCCACCACCTGCGGGAGTGGAAGGAGCAGGGCGAGAAGTTCACGATGCTGACGGCGTACGACATGTACACCGCGCAGGTCTTCGACGAGGCCGGCATCGACCTGCTGCTGGTGGGCGACAGCGCCGCCAACAACGTCTACGGCTACAGCACCTCGCTGCCCGTCACGGTCGACGAGCTGATCCCGCTCACCCGGGCGGTCGCGAAGAGCGCCAAGCGCGCGCTGGTCGTCGCCGACCTGCCGTTCGGCTCCTACCAGGCCTCGCCGGAGCAGGCCTACCTGACCGCGGTGCGGTTCATGAAGGAGGCCGAGGCGCACGCGGTGAAGCTCGAGGGCGGCCTGGAGATGGTCGCCACGGTGCGCAAGCTCGTCGAGGGCGGCATCCCCGTCTGCGCGCACATCGGCTTCACCCCGCAGTCCGAGCACACGCTGGGCGGCTACCGCGTGCAGGGCCGCGGCGATGCCGCCGCCAAGGTGCTCGCCGAGGCCGAGGCGCTCTCCGAGGCGGGCGCCTTCGCGGTGGTGATGGAGATGGTGCCCGGCGACGTGGCCGCCCAGGTGACCCAGACGCTGACCATCCCGACCATCGGCATCGGCGCCGGCAACCAGACCGACGGCCAGGTGCTGGTCTGGCAGGACGCGTTCGGCCTGCGCACCGGCCGGATGCCGCGGTTCGTCAAGCAGTACGCCGACCTCCACGGCGTACTCCTCGAAGGGGCCCGCGCCTACGCCGCCGAGGTGAGGTCGGGCGCCTTCCCGGCGCAGGAGCACACCTTCTAGCCCGGACCGGACAGCACGCGACGACGGCGCCCACCGACCAGGTGGGCGCCGTCGCTCATCGCTGCTCAGGCCATGCGCGGACGCACGCGGTAGGTACGACCCTGGACGGTGTCGAACTCCACGACGTTGGCCTCCGGGCGGTCCACCGAGTCCACGCCGATGACGTCGACCGGACGGTCCGTGCGCAGCCGCACCCGGTTGCCCAGCAGGGACCGGATCCGACCGTCGGTCAGGCGACCGTCCTGCCAGCGGATCTCGATCTCGTAGCCGCCTCGGGCCCGCAGCCCGCGCACCCGGCCGCTCGGCCAGGCGGCCGGGAGGCATGGCAGCAGGAACACCTCACCGGAGTGGCTCTGCAGGATCATCTCGGTGATGCCGGAGACGCCGCCGAAGTTGCCGTCGATCTGGAAGGGCGGGTGCAGGTCGAACAGGTTCGGCGCGGTCCGGCCGGGTGCGATCAGCTGCCGGATGTGCAGGTAGGCGTTCTCCGCCTCCAGCAGACGCGCCCGGATGTTGATCTTCCAGGCCAGCGACCAGCCTGCGGTGACCGCCGGTCCCCGCAGCTCGAGGGCCTTCCTGGCCGCGTCGGCCAGCTCGGGCGTGCGGATCGGGGTGATCTGGTCGCTCGGGAAGACGCCCCACAGGTGGGAGACGTGCCGGCTCCGCTCGAGCGCTGCCTCCTCCCAGTCGATCAGCCACTCCTGCAGCTGGCCGAGGTAGCCGATCTGGTTCGGCGGCAGCTGGGCGCGGGCCGACACCGCCTGCTCGACCATCGGGTCCTGCTCGCCGAGTGCCTTCGCGGCCTTCTCGAACGCCGTGAACAGGTCCCGCAGGATCTGGCAGTCCATCGTCGGGCCGGCGCAGATGCTGACCCCCTCGTCGTCCTGCTCGTGGTGCTTGACCTCGGGCGAGTGGGACGGGTTGGTCACCAGGTAGCCGGTGGCCTCGTCCCGCACCAGGGTGTCGAGGAAGAACTCCACCGATCCGCGCAGGACCGGGTAGTGCTCGGCGAGTGCCTGGCGGTCGCCGGTGTACTCGAAGTGCTCCCAGAACAGCAGACACAGCCACGCACCGCCCATCGGCCACACGCCGTAGTAGGCGAAGTCCACCGGCGCCGTGCCCCGCCAGGCGTCGGTGTTGTGGTGCGCGACCCAGCCCTTGGCGTCCCACATCAGCTCGGCGGTCCGCTTGCCGGTCTCCGCCAGCTCCTCGGTCATCGCGAACATCGGGTCCCAGCACTCGGCCAGGTTGGCCGGGCCGGCGGGCCAGTAGTTCATCTCGGCGTTGATGTTGAGCGTGTACTTCGACTGCCACTCCGGGGCCATCTTGTAGTTCCAGATGCCCTGCAGGTTCGCAGGCTGGCCCGGCGTGCGCGAGGACGAGATGAGCAGGTAGCGGCCGAACTGGTAGTAGAGGGCAGCGAGCTGCGGGTCGCCCCCATCGCGGAAGGTCTGCACCCGCTCGTCGGTTGGCTTCTCGATCGCCGAGGAGGTGCCCAGGTCGATGTCGAGACGGCCGAAGAGCTCCTGGTAGTCCCGGACGTGGGTGTTGAGCAGCTGGCCGAACCCGCGGCGGGTGGCCCGGTCGAGCGGTCCCTCCGCCTTCCCGACGTGGTCGTCGCTGACGTCGGCGTAGTTGCGGTAGCTCGACGCCATCGACACCAGCAGGGTCACCTCGCGGGCCCCGCGCACCTTGAGCTTGTCGCCCTCGGCGTGCACCGTGCCGTCCGTGGTGACCGCCCGGACCAGGCTGGTGAACTGCACCGCGCCGGTGATGCCCTCAGCGTCCCCGCTGACCCCCTCCAGGGCCAGCGTGGTCCCGTCGTGGGGCTGCACGGTGGCACGCTGCGGCGAGGTGTAGCTGACGTCGAGGGAGATCAGCGCCTCCCCACTGACGGTGTGGCGCACCACCAGCACCTGCTCCGGGTGGCTGGCGAAGACCTGGCGGCGGTGCTGCACCCCGTCGAGGGTGAACTCGGTCGTCGCGACGGCCTTCCTGAGGTCGAGCGAGCGGCGGTACGCCGTCGGCTCGCCGGTGACCCCGACCAGGTCGATCAGCAGGTCGCCGACCGGTTGGTAGGGCATCTGCTCGGTCGGGCGCCCCATGAACTTCTCGTCCGCCAGGCGCTGGGCGCCGATCCAGTTGCCCTCGTTGATCATCCGACGGATCTCCGGGAGCGCCTCGGCCCCCTGCGGGTCGTCGTACTGGTGCGGTCCGCCACCCCAGACGCTGTCCTCGTTGAGGTTCAGGGTCTCGCGGTAGACACCGCCCCAGACCATCGCACCCAGCCGGCCGTTGCCGACGGCCAGCGCCTGCAGCCAGTCCATGGCCGGCTGTCGGTACCACAGCTCGAGCGGGTTCGTCTCCGAGCCCGGCATCGGCTCCGCCGAGGCGGCCTGGGCCGACCCGGGGCGTACGACGGCCGCTCCGACTGCTGCGCCGCTCGCGCTCTGCAGCACACCGCGCCTACTCAACCCGGCCATCAGCGGGCTCCTTCCGTTGCGGGCACCTGGAAGGGGAAGTCGTCGGTGACGCCGATCTTGTCGTACTCGATCTTGGAGTCGTCGAAGCCCTCCGCCCAGTTGCTGTTGGACACCTCGTTGCACTGATACGACTGGTAGGACTGGTCGGTGGTCTCCCCGACCACGATGTTGCTGAACCGGAAGCCGCAGCCGCCGGCATCCATGTGCACCCCGCGGGTGCCGCTGTCGGGCATGGAGGCGTCGGGGATGACGTCGCCGATGACCATCTGGTCGACGGTGTTCTGGATCGGGTGCGGCTCCTGGTTGTCCACGCCGTAGGTGTAGAACGCGCCCATGTCGCCGGAGTCCAGTCCCGCCTCGTCGATGCGGATGTAGCGGAACGTGTTGCCGTCGGCGTACTGCTCACCGTCGAGGACCTCGGGCCGCGACTCCAGGCTGATGCCGTAGCGCGCCGAGTGGCGCACGTGCACGTGCTCGACGAGGTTGTCGCCGGTGCTCATCAGCTCGATGCCCGCCGAGTCGCCCGGCACCAGTTCACCGATGTGGTCGATGTAGAGGTTGCGGAAGGTGTTGCTGTGGGCGATGTCGCCCTCACCCGGATAGCCGCCCTCGACCTTGATCGCGTCCGCGCCGATGTTCTCCAGCAGGCTGTTCTCCACCGTGAGGTGGTCGTTGGCGAACAGTGCGTAGACCCCGTGGTAGCCGGTGTCGGACATCCGCATCCCGGTGATGGTGATCCCGGAGGTGTTCTCCAGGGTGATCGCACCGTAGCGGTGGCGCGGCATCTCGATCTGGCGGTCGTACTCGGGGTACTTGTGCACCTCGCCGGAGTCACCGGAGCTGATCCAGCCGTTGCGGTACCAGTCCATGAAGTCGGTGTACTGCACACCCAGCCCGTCGAAGGTGACGTCCCGGACGCGCG
>JAPSKJ010000441.1 GCA_031177735.1 Nocardioides sp. | reverse complement strand
CCCGACACCAGCTCGCGGGAGTACGCCGCCACCCAGTCAGGCACCTGGAGCCCGATCCGCGGCTCCTGTGCCCGCCGGGCCGCGAGCACCTTCTTGGCCAGCAGGTGCTTGCGCAGGTACTGCCCGGTCGGCCAGGGGTGCCCGTGCGCGTCGAGCACCTCGTTGACCCGGCGGACCACCTCCACCGAGGCGGCGCCCACGGCGGCATTGGCCTTCTCGCTGCCCCTCACGTCGGCCGGGTCGAACCCGACGGCCTCGGCGAACCGGCCCAGCAGCAGGTCCGGCGCAGCGCCCGGCGGTGGGACGGTGACCACGGTGACGTGGTCGATCCCGACCGGGGCCGCCCACTTGCGCACCAGTCGCTCCAGGTGCTGCTGGCGCCAGAAGGTCTCGGCGGCCAGACCGGTCTCGGCCGAGCGGGTGCCGTGCCGGCCCCGTTCGGCGTCGGCGGCGTAGTGGTCCCAGGTCCAGGTGCGGCCGTTCTGGATGGTCTCCTGCCACAGCGCGATCAGGCTGCGGTTGAGGTCGCGGGCCGTGAGCAGCACCTCGACCTCGGTGCCGCGCGGCAGGCTCTCGACCACGGCCTTGACCCGTGCCGGCGTCACCCGGGCGAGCAGCTCCACGGAGACGACCGCGGTGCCCGGCCACGCGTCCATCTCCTCGACCATCCTGGTCCAGTACTGCTCGAGGTCGCCGAAGAGCGGGTCGCGACCGCGACCGAGGACTCCCCGGACCGCCGCCACCTGGTCGCTCCAGGTGCGGCCGGGCACCAGCACGCCCCGTTCGGCCAGCAGCTGCTGGTTCGCGTACAGGGTCTGCTGCAGGTAGGTGGTGCCTGACTTCATGGTGCCCACGTGGAGCACGACCCGCTGAGCCACTAGATCGCGTAGTCCTTCAGCAGCGACCGGCCGATGATCATCTTCTGGATGTCGGAGGTGCCCTCGCCGATCAGCATGAACTTGACCTCGCGCATGAGCCGCTCGATCTCGTACTCCTTGGAGTAGCCGTAGCCGCCGTGGATCCGGAAGGAGTCCTCGACGACCTCGTTGGCGTACTCGGAGGCCACCATCTTGGCCATGCCGGCCTCGACGTCCATGCGCTGGCCGGTGTCCTTCAGGCGCGCGGCCCGGACCATCATGTTGTGGGCGACCTCGACCTTGGTCGCCATCTCCGCGAGACGGAACAGCACGGCCTGGTGCTCGGCGATGGGCTTGCCGAAGGTCTTGCGCTGCTGGGCGTAGGCGATGCCCAGCTCGAAGCCGCGCCAGGCCAGGCCGCACGCCCGCGCCGCCACGTTGACGCGACCGACCTCGACGCCGTCCATCATGTGGAAGAAGCCCTTGCCGGGCTCCCCGCCGAGGATCTGCTCGGCCGAGATCCGGTGTCCCTCGAGGATGAGCTCGGTCGTCTCGACGCCCTTGTAGCCCATCTTGTCGATCTTGCCCGGCACGGTGACGCCCTGGGCGGTCTCCCCGAAGCCGGCCTCCTTCTCGACCAGGAAGGTGGTCATGTTCTTGTAGACGCTCTCGGCGCCCTCGTCGGTCTTGGTCAGCACCGCGACCAGCGTCGAGGTGGCGCCGTTGGTCAGCCACATCTTCTGGCCGGTGATGGAGTAGCTGCCGTCGTCGGCCTTGGTGGCCTTGGTGGACACCGCGGAGACGTCGGAGCCCAGGCCCGGCTCGGACATCGAGAACGCGCCGCGGACCTCTCCGGTCGCCATCCGCGGCAGGTACTTCTCCTTCTGCGCCGGGGTGCCGTGCTTCATCAACATGTAGGCGACGATGAAGTGGGTGTTGATCACGCCGGAGACGCTCATCCAGCCGCGCGCGATCTCCTCGACCACCAGGGCGTAGGTCAGCAGCGACTCCCCGAGCCCGCCGAACTCCTCGGGGATGGTCAGGCCGAAGACACCCAGCTCCTTGAGCCCGTCGATGATCTCCTGCGGGTAGGTGTCGGAGTGCTCCAGCTCCTGGGCCACCGGGATGATCTCGTTGTCGACGAAGGTCCGGACCGCCTTGAGGATCTCGGTCTGGTCCTCGGTCAGTCCGTCGGTCTGGCACAGGCGTGGCATGGCGTCGTGGGTCCTCTCGGTTCCAACTCGGTGGTGCGCGGCGGGGCCGGGCGCGACAGCCCAGTATGTCCACCGACGTGCTGCTCGTCACCGGCCGAGCGGCGAGTGTGACGTATTCGGCCCGGGTGTGGCCGCCCGATACCCTGGGCCCTTCGACGACTCGCCACAGGCGCAGGGAGGAACGGGCAGATGGCACAGCGCGGCGGTCGGCGCAAGGCCGAGGTCGCCCGTCGCCGCAAGCCCGCCGGCACGGCCGCGGTGGTTGCGGTCGCCGCCACGTGCGCCCTGCTCGCGGGCGGCGTCCTGACCGCGGTCGGCGACGACGGCGACGACACGACGCGCCGCACC
>JAPSKJ010000040.1 GCA_031177735.1 Nocardioides sp. | reverse complement strand
GCCGTTTCGCTGTGGAGCCGCCTGTGGGAATCGAACCCACGACCTATTCACCGACGCGGCACCCCCGGAAGCCACGGGCACTGTTGACGAAGATCGGTCGGGAACGTTGGAATCTCGCCGTTCTCGGACCTTCCCACGAGCCTACCCGTGGGCACCTCCGGTCGCTCCAGAGGGCCGGTAGTGAAGAATAAGTGGGGCATAAGCGGGGCACGGTCAGTCGAGCTGGGCTCCATCCCTTCCGGCTGGCATGATGTCGGCACCGCGGGCTGGGATCCGGCTCACCGAGTACCGAAGTCGAGTCGGAGCTGAGCCCATGAGCCGTCAGCCACGCATCCGCGACATCGTCGATTGGCGGCCACCAAGCCCGCGGTCACGAGGTTGGAGACTCGTGGAGAAGGTCTTCGGCGGGTTCTTCTGGGTGGTCGGGGTCGCAATCTTCCTCGCGTTGGATGCCTGGTCGGTGCCGCTGGACCCTCCAGCCCGGCTAGCTCGCATGCGGCTTCCGCAGGATCCCCATGAGGAGATCAACGGCTTCGCCTGCAAAGTCGACGGGGGCGACGCGCCGTGGATGCCCGGCAAGTACGCGGATCCGTCCTGGCTACGCATGAGCGCAGCAGGCGCTTGGATCTCCCCGCCTGGATTGCCCCGCCGCGTCGACCTTGACCTGACCGTGCACCATCTCGTGAGACTCCTGCCCGACGGCTATCAGACTGGGCCCGCCGACCCGTGCACCGCGACCATCGCTGGCCCGGAATCCGAATTCACGATCCGCGGCCCATGGCTTGCCATCGCATGGCTCGGTCACCTCGCCGGCTGGCCAGACCCGAGAGCCGCCGTCGCATAGCCGCGTGTCGATCAGATGGTGGACGGCCTTCTACAGCCACGTACGCGAACTGGCGCGAAAGGTCCGCTACGGCCTCCCGGCGGCCCGCAAACTCAGGCGTACTTTCGAGTTGCGTCGAGCAGCCGCTCGGCTTACGCATTCCGCCAAAGAGCGCGGCGGTAGGAATCCCCGAACGGTGGAGTCCGCCAGTGACGGTCGCCGTCAATCCATTGGCAGCGACGGCAAGTTCGAAGTCGAGGCCCGAGATCCAAAATTCTTCGTGGGTTTCGACGTCGTAGCAGTTGGCGTCGAACATGCCAGGCAGACGTCGCAGCTCGCGTCCCCGGCACCGAGCTGTCCCCCAAGACTGGGTGAACTCGACCCAGCCGATCCAGGACGGGCGACGGTCTGTGTCATAGCTCGTCTTGAGCTGTACGAGCATCACTCGGCGAGGCACTCCGGTGAGGGCATGGGCACACGATCGGGATGACAAGACAAAATCGGAGCCGGCGGGGGCTGGCTCGGGGAATCAGGCCGGCGACCCGACTGCAGTCCGTGTCGTGGCTGTTGAGCGCGGGCGGGCAATACCATGGATCCGTGACGACGGCGCAGGAACGCTTTCACGCGATGGTCCGGGATCGGCTCGCTCCCGCGCTTCGGGCGATGGGGTTTCGCGGGTCCGGACAGGCGTACACGCTTCCGAGTGACACCCACTGGGCAATGCTGGGTCTTCAGCGGGACAAGTGGAGCGACCGGAACCGCCTCGCCTTCACGGTTAATGTCAGCGTGGTGTCTCGGTCGGCGTGGGAGCAGACGCGCGAGCGGGTGCCCTGGGTCGGAGTTCGACCGAGCGCTAACGGTGTCGAGCCGGTCGACTATGAGCTCCAAGTGCGGATCGGCGACCTCTGCGGCCGGGGCGACTATTGGTGGCCGGTATCGGCTGACGGCAGCGACGAGGACTCAACACTCGACGACGTCTTGGCGGTCATCGAGCAGTACGCACTCCCGGCTCTCCGCGCCGCGCTCAACGGGCGGGAGCACTCCTCCGATGCGGGATGAGCCTGCACGGCTCAAGTCCTGTTGGAGCCTCATCGCGCTCGCTCTCGCAAGGACACTCATCGCAGACGTCGTGGTTCGGGTCGTGCTCGCGCCATTCGTGGCCGCACATCAGGCAATCGCCGGCATGTCCGGGGAGGGGCTGAGTCGCCGCCAGAAGGGGACCGTCGATTTCCAGTCGGTCTGGATCTCGATCCGGTGCCTTGCCGCGAGTTCGGTCAGGCTGGGCCGGCGGAGTGCAGCGCGAAGTTCCTCACGGGAAGCACCGATGCTTAGCGTGTTTCCGTCGCTGATGTCCAGTTCCGCGCTCTGTGACATCATGCCGAGGCTGTTCGAGTACGGCCCGAACCTCCTGACCCAATCCCAAACGCCTGGAAGCCGCGGGTCTACATCCGCGATCGTCTTCGTGTGAAGCCGGTTAAGTGCGGTCGGTGCTGCTTCGATGCCCTGCTGGTACAGAGGGCGATCCGGGTCTTCCCAAACGAAAGTGAGCCACTCGATCTGCCACAAGGAAGCGAGCTCGACAAGAACGGCACCGATCTGCGGCGCGTCGTCAGGGCTATAGCCTGACGAAAGCGTAGGTCAGTCTCATAGTCGCATTCAGCGTCTCCCCGAGGTCTATTCGGCGCTCTTGTCTTGCGCCAGCGCTGCGATGCATTCTGTCAGGCGCATCAGCCCCTGCCGCTCGAGTTCCGCGTCGCGGCCTGGGTTCTTGGCGTACCCGAGTGATTGGGCGCCCGCAGCGTGTGCCACTTGGACATCGGATACCGAATCACCGGTGAGGACCGCGTCTGCGGGCTCGACCTGCGCGACACGTAGAGCGGGCTCGACGGTGTACGCGTTCGACTTCATGAGGCCCGGCTCGTGCTGGGGTTGTCCGACGACCGCGCGGACGTAGGCGCTGAGATCCCACCGTTCGAGGTAGGTCCGTGTCGGCTTCGGCGGCGTCGTTCGGGACGATGACGACGGGCACGACTGCCACGCTGAGCGCGGCCATGAGGTCGTGCGCGCCCGGGTTCGGTTGCGAGGTGCGCGCCGACGTCGATCTCGGCTGCGATGCAGGCTGCTTCGACGTCAGGCAGGGCTTCGCGCGCGTAGGCGCCTGCCCATCGGATGATCGCGAGGTGGTCCGACATGGTGCGGGTTTCGGCCGGGTAGATCCAGTCGCGCGCCAGCGCGGCGCGTGCTGCGTCGGCCGCCTGCATGTTCAGCGGGGCCGGCATGAGCGGGGTCACCGGGCCGTCAAAGTCGAGCAGAACCGCGCGAGCTGATCGGAGAAGTGCGGGGGCGTCGGTCAACGGGGCACCTCGTACACGATCGAGTTCCACACGCTGTCGAACCACTTGCGGGTCTCAATCACGAACTGCGTTCCGACTGACTCGACGTCGCCGTCGTCGGTCCAGTGGAGGAGCACGGCATCCTTGCTCATCGGGTCGTAGGTCACGGGGTGCCGGCCTCCCACCCGCACGTCGTGCTTCATCACCCGGGACGGGCCACGAACAGGTGAGACCTGACTTGTGGTGCCGTCAGGCGCTGCTGGAAGGATGTTCACCGTGCCCACACCCCATCCCAAGGAGTTCTGCGACGACGTCGTGGCCGTCGCCCGGCGCGGCGAGGCTCCGATCAAGCGGATCGCGAAGGACTTCGGGATCTCCGAGTCGTGCTTGCGCAACTCGCTGCATGCCGCTGATGTCCAGACCGGCGCAAAGCCTGGTGTGACCGCATCGGAGTCGGCCGAGCTGCGCGAGCTGCTTCGCCGTAACCGGCTGCTGGAGCAGGAGAACGAGGTCCTGCGTCGCGCGGCGGCGTACCTCCGGCAGGCGCACCTGCCGGGAAAATGAGCTACCCGCTCGTGAAGGAGCTCGCCGGTGGCGGGATCCCCGTGGCGGTGGCGTGCCAGGTCCTCAAGCTCGCCAGGCAGCCCTAGATCGAGCGGACCTACTACGCCGACACCGTCAGCCCGTCTCAGTTGAGTCCCCATCGAGTCTGGCACCGGGCGTGAGGCTGGCAGGCATACGGACCAACCGCGGCCGGTCACGCGTGGGGAGAAGGTCAGCGAGGTCGTTCTCTGACGGACTTCGTGGCCATCACTGGACCCGCTTCTTTGCCTTCAGCCGTATGAGGTAGTTGTCGCCTGCTGGTGTGAGCTTCCAGTAGACGGCGCTGTCGGAGACGGTCCTCTTCTTCGTCCCCGTGTCGATGATGCCGAGGGCGCGGAGCTGAACTAGGACGGTGCCCCACGAGGAGTCGGCGATGGCGACGGATGGGCGAGTTAGCTCTTCCCAGGCTTCCTCTTCCGCAGTCAGCCGGCCGGTCGCGTGCTGGCAGAGCACGGCCCGAAGGCTTGGCTCGGGGGCCTCGTCGATCATGAAGGGGCCAAGCAGCGCGACGAGGTGATCCCAGGAGTAATCGAGCTCTACAGACTGCGGGACGTCGTTGAACACGCGCTGCGAGACGATGAACGTGAGATCGATACGGTCCTCGCCGTGCTCGAACGACTCATCGATCTTCGACTCGGCCGCGCGGTGCGCGAGCTCGGCACGCTCCTTCTCAGCTAGCGCCGCGCGCAGCTCGGCCATCTCCGCCCGCACTGTGTCCGTCATCGCCTGGTCACCTCGGACCCATCCTGGGCGCGGCTGTGTCTTCATCGCCCGGACGAGTCCGCGGGAGACTACAGAAGCGAGCTCGTCGGGAGACTTGAACTGCTTGACCATGCGCTGCATGACTTTCGAGCGGAAGCCGTCGAGCTTCTCGCGTGCCTCCGGATCGAGTTCGGACCGGCCAGCAGGAATGGACGCCGGGTCACCATGCACGAAGCCGAGGACGGGAATCCCCTTGGAGACGGCGTAGTCGTACTCCATCTCGGTGAAGCTGATGCCAGCTGCGCTTACTGAGCCATAGCGGCCGCCGACGATGACGACGTAGTAGTCGGAGAGGTCGATGACCTCACGAATCAAGGTCCACTGGTCGTCATCGGCGGCGGGGAACATCTCCATGCCAGCAGGGATGCAGTCGAGTTCGAGCAGAGCCTGGATCACTGCCCGTCGCTCCTCGACGAGGTCTAGGTAGGTCGAGCTCACGAACACCTGGTGACGCGTCTCGGCATTCGATGTCATGCCGGAACCTTACGGCTGGCCCGGTGGTGAGGCACGGTCGAGCCGGCCCGACGCCCTAGCATGGCAGTGGAAGTCGTCCGCGGGCGCCGGAGCGGGGCGGCGGCCAGTGACATGGTTGATCGCGGCGGGCGACGAAAGCTGGGGCCGCGTCGAAGAAGCAGCAGGTTCGGGAACGATCCGCTTAACTTGCTCGCCGTCGACGGGGCGCTCAATTCCCCGGAAGGGCGACGTCGACGCGGCGACCCGGCTGCCGCCGAACAATGGCTACCGGTGGGGGTACTGGCCAGGCCGATTGCCGTGAAGTACTCCCACGGCCTGTGGGTCATCACCGCCGAGCGGGAGCCATGGCCGGGTTCCTGTCCGCCTGCCGGGACCAGCAGCTACCTGCGAGCATGGGAGGCGTGACCCTTCTTGAGGACATCATCACCGGTGCGTGCGGTGAGACCTCGATCTCCTCCTTGCTGCGCCAGTTGCGGGTGCTTGCGTCGCGCACCGGTGGCGCGCCGCTCGATGTGTGGGTGAGCTCGGAGCTGAACGGCTACGGGCCTGACGACGCTGTACCGGCCTATCGAGGCCCTTTCAGGCTCGCTGCGCTTGGCCACTTTCTGGGCCGGTTCGGGGCCGAGATGCGGAACGTGCCGATCCCGCCGAGCACCTTCCCCGAAGGGATGAGGCGTTCTGCCTTCGACGTCGAGCTCCGAAACCCCATCGCCGAGCTCGAGGAGATGGCCAAGAGCCCCGCATCGACCGTTGGATGGCCCGCCGACATGGTGCAGTTCTACAACAGCTTGGTTGCTCAGGGAGTCATACAGCGGTTCCTCCGAGACGACTTCGTCCTCGCGCAGGTCCAACAACCCCTGCCTGCCCACATGGTTGTCGGAGTCCTCGACGCTGTCCGCACCCGGGCACTCGACGTGGCGCTCGAGCTCGAGCGCGAGGCGCCGTCGGCAGGGGAGCCCGCCGCGTCCGCCGAAGTGCGAGAGAGGGCGAGCACCATCATCAACAACTACTTCAACGCGCCGTCCAACATCGCGATCCAGAGCCCGGGCT
Source organism: Nocardioides sp. (assembly GCA_031177735.1). Classification (GTDB taxonomy): domain Bacteria; phylum Actinomycetota; class Actinomycetes; order Propionibacteriales; family Nocardioidaceae; genus Nocardioides. The sequence continues at coordinate 7,759 of JAPSKJ010000040.1, read as the reverse complement.
CACAGCTCACAGTCCCGCCGCCCGCAGCTGGTGACGTGGACGGTCTGATCGCCTTCCTGTCCGCCGCCGGCCTCAGTCCTCTGCAGCTCCGGGGCCTCAGTGATGCGGTCGCGGAGGACGGTGCCAACGGATCGGCCAGCACCGGCCGTTGGGAGCGCGTTCGCGCGTGGTTCGGCGCAGCGATGACGGATGTCGGCACCGGCGCGGCGGGCAGTGCCCTGGCGGCCGCCGCCGCGGGCTTCCTCGGCAGCGTCTAGCAGGAGCGCTGCCCAAGACGGTCAGGGGCAACGACGGTTCGGGCGTGCCCGCCTACTGGGCGGGGTCGGCGAGCAGCAATTGATACTGCTCGGCTGCGCCAAGTGCACGCAGCAGCCGGCCCGTCAACCGGGTGGTCACCCCTCCAGGGAGTTGAGACAGTTCCGCCGTCGACGCGGTCGTAACCGCACGGTACTCATTGACGTCGCGACCAATCCGCGGCCGGCGGTCGAAGGTACTCATCTCCGGGTCGAATCTGCCCAACCCCGCGATGCCGATCGCCGCCACACCCAGAATCCACGGACCCATGTACCCGCAGTGGTCGGCGACGGCAGACGCGACCCGAACAACACGCAGGGTCAGGACCGGGACCACGTCGAGAAGGAGCACCTGGCCGTCACCGCGCCACTCGTCACTCAGTCGTGTCGTCAGCAGCCTGACCTCGCCGTCCTCGGACAGCTCAAACTCGAGGAGGTCCTCATTGAAGCGAGCACCGTCCATGGCCCGCCTGAGCTGGCGGTCGGGCGCGAGGCCCCCCGTGGTCATGGCAGCGCCATCGGTGCGTCGCGCGAAGGTCTCGGCATCGGCGAGATCCGGCGAGAAGCGCCCGTCGATCACCGGCCAGATGCCGGCGTCTCGAAGCTCTCTGAACCGCTGGCCCCAGTCGTCGCCGTGCACTACGTCGAGCAGCATCTCCCGGCGTGGTGCGACTGGCGCCGCGACCACGAAGAAGTGCGCTTGGGCGCGGAGGTCAGGCGGCACCGGGTCTCGACGAACGTAGGCGTCTAGCAGTACAGCAGCCGTCTCCTCGACGTCTCCGCGTGCACGGTGGTGGCGTACGACCTCGGTGTCGCTCAGGCGGATCTTCGTCTTATCACCGCGGCCAAAGTACGTGCCGTCGACCATGTGAGGTGCTGTGCCTGATGCGCCCACACTCACCAATACGTAGCCGAGGGTCGGGTCGGTCTCCGAGGGAATGGTTTGGCAGGACACCGCCAGGGGCGGATCGGGGATGGTCCGAGCGACCTGCTCGATGCGTTCGGGCAGCCCTACTAGGGGCACTGGCTCAAGGGTCGGTGGCGCTTCGCCGTGTTCGTCGACGCCAATGATCAGCGCGCCGCCATCGACCGCGAACTGGGCGAGGTCGCGCGCGAGTTCCTTGTTGTTGCCCTTGCCCGGGGAGAGCTCGCGCTTGAGCTCGAGGTAGTGAGTCTCCTCCAGGAGGCCATTCGAAAGCGCTTCACGTAGGTCCGCCTCGGTCGTGGGTGTCCAGCGCGGGGTGTTCGCGGAGAGGTACATCACGTCACCATACGAGGCGGGGCAGAGGGCCGGGCGACAAGTGGCAATTCAGGGCACGGATCGCTCCCTAGGCGTCTCGCTCTCCGATTGCACGGCGCACCGAACCGATTCGAACGCCGGATGTTCCTTCACGTCGACGAGTCGCCACGGCGTGGGCTCCCACGAGTCTGGCTGGGTACCAGAACCGTCGGTACCCAGCCGCGTGCGTCCGGGCCGGTCCACCGCGCAGCGTTCTGGGCCCGACCACACGGGGTGGAGGACAGGATCGGTGAGCGGCAAGCTCCGTGGGCGGTTGGGGGGTCACTTAGCCGCGGGTGCCAAAGAGGGAGCCCGAGAAAAGGAGGACCGCAACACCGGCGCCAATCAGCGCCCAAGTCTGCCATACGTATGGCCCGGGAGGGCTCGAAAGGACCTCCCAAAACCCCTTACCATACTCCCCTCGTACACGGACATCCCGGACCTTGACAATAACGATTAGCACTACGATGAGGGCAAGGATAATGTCAGTCGCCGCCACCCTCTTATCGTATTCCCACCATGCGCGGCTGCCGACTGGCGCGTAACCGGCTGTGCGGACGGAACTTCGACCAGGCCGAACCGTCCACGTAGCACTGTTCGACCTCGAGAAGCGGCGAACGTCGGCCCGGACCGACACGCCTGCTGTATGGCGGCGCCGACGCGGAAGTGTCTCCTCCCGATCGCGAGGGCTCTGGTGGTCGCGGAGAGCTCCGCCACCTGGTGGCGGAATAGGTAGACCGGTGCCTGTCGCAACGCCAAATCCACGGGGCGGGTGAAGTCACGGACGCGCTGTCCCTGCTTGAATCGAAGTGGTCGATCGTTCAAGTAGCTCATCCGAGAGCGATCGGTCCGTCTTCGGCGGGCCGCCGCAGCAAGGAACTCTGGGGTGCGGGGTTGCCCGGACCGTCGTCGCCAGGCCGGTTCTGACCCAGGCCACGACTCGACGCACCGGCCGAACCTTCGTCCCGGCCGCAGAGGGCAGCAACGCGGCCATGACGTCTCGTCCGGTCCGTCAGGGCGACCACCCGGTGATGCAGGACGGCGGCGACGTCATCGGCGTCGAGCAGGGTGCGCTGCCCGACGAGCACCGGGACGAGCATGTCGGCGTGGTGTCCGGCGGCTTCGGCGCGCCGCAGTGCCGCGCACAGCGGCCCGAAGGCGTCGGAGGCGAGGACGGCGTCGGCCTGTTCGGGGTCCAGTCCGCTGCGGCGCAGCAGCGCGACCCAGCGGTCGCGGTCGACGACGGTCGCGATGGTGTCGTGTTCGGCGGTGAACTGGGCGGCAGATCCCCAGCGGTCCTGCTCGGCGCGCAGCACCTGGCGCGCCGACTGTTCCGCCCCGCTGCCCCCGAGCACCCCTGCCAGCACCGCTCGCGGTGTGGCCTCGAGCGGGACAGGTGTCGTGTGGCCGTCGTCTGGTGCGTCGAGGGCCGCGTAGGTGGTGTTGGTGTGCCGGCCGCGGGTCATCGCGACGTAGAGCGCCTCGCGGGTCATCGCCGCCGTGGCGAGGACGTGGGCGGTGTCGACGGTCATGCCCTGGGCGCGGTGGGCGGTGACCGCGTACCCGAGCTCGACGTGCTCGCCGGCGTACTCGGCCGGCAGCACGACCGAGCTTCGTTCCTTACCTGGGTGGTGGACGACGAGGGACCCGTCGGCGTGGACGGCGCGTACCTGCCAGCGGTCGCCGTTGCGCACCCAGCCCCGCCCGTTGTCCGTTGTCAGGGTGCGGTCGTTGCGGCGGGTGATGACGAGGTCACCGGCCGAGCAGGCGGACCCGTCCACGAGGACCGCCTCGCGGCCTGGACTTGTCTGGTTGGTGAGGATGCGGTCGGCGCGGGCTCGCTCGTTCAGCGCCTGCACCGTGGTGGCGGAGTCCGCGACGAGCAGGCTCGAGCACCCGGACGCGGTGTCGGTCAGCCAGGCGGTGTAAGCGGCGTCCAGCATGGCGTCGGTGCCACCGCCGCGGATCCGGCCGTGGGCGTCGTAGACGTCGAGCACGTCGGTGTCGCCGTCGCGCAGGGCGAGGGTGGCGTGCTTCTCCCAGTCGTTGGTGAACCGGTGGATCTCCTCCAGCCTCGGGGCGTCGGGGTGCTCGGAGACCAGGAGGTTGAAGGCGCCGCCGGCGTCGACGGACTGCAGCTGGGCGTGGTCGCCGACGAGCAGGACCTTGGCACCGGCGCGGTGGGCGAGGCCGGTGATGCGGTCGAGGGTGTGGGTGCCGGCGAGGGTGGCCTCGTCGACGATCACCAGCTGCCCTGGACGGAACGTGACACGCCCGCGGGCGTGGTCGTGCAGCCACTTGGCCGTGTTCTCGCAAGGCACGCCGAGGTCGGTGGCGAGGACCTGCGCCGCCGCGGCGGACGGCGCGAGCCCGACCACCGACCCCGCCCCGCGCGCTGCGGTCCAGGCGTCGTGCAGCGCGCGCAGGGCGGTGGTCTTGCCGGCGCCGGCAGGGCCGACCAGCAGGTCCAGCACCCGGCCCGAGGTCGCGACCTGGCACACAGCGGCGGTCTGGGCCGGGTCGAGATGGCGGCCGTCCATCGGCCGGTCCACGGCCTCGGCCACCATTGCCGGGCCGAGCCGTGTCGCGGTGGTGTCGTTCGCTCGGGCCAGGAGCCGGTCCTCCGCCGCCAGCAGCTCCCGTGAGGAATACACCTCGCCGTGGGCGGGACGGAACCGGCTCGTGCCGTCCGGGCGGCGGAACGGCCCCGGTGCGGGGGTGAGCTCGGGCGGGGTAAGCCGGATTGATGCCGATCCGGCCGCGTCGACGATCCGGGTGATGGTGGTCTCGCGATCGGCGGCGGTGGCGAACCGCCACCCTATCGTCTGCCTCGACGCTTCGGCCCACAGGTTCCAGTACCGCCACGTCGACCGCTTCTCCGACACCACCCCCACCACGCGGGCCGCCACCGTGCGCACCGCGTCGTCGGGCACGTCGGCGGCGGTGAGCACCCGCGCCGGCCGGTTCGTCAGCACCCGCAGCGACCAGGCGACCGGGTTCCCGCGGAGCAGCCGGAACGCCCGGGTGCGCCACTCGGTGGTGAGGTCCTCCAGGGACCGGACCTGCTTGTCGGGCCGGGTGGCCAAGGTGGCCTGCGCGCGCAGCCGGACGACGGTCGCCCGCGACGGGCGGCGCCCGTGGGCGGACACGTACTCGTCGATGAGGCGGTCCTTGACCGCGTCGATGTCCATGGACCGGGACGCGAACTCCTTCAGCAACAGGTCTGGGACGCCGGCGATCTCCCACGCCACCGACCGATCCGCCCCGCGAGTCCTGGGCTCCCAGGTGAGACCGAAGGTGCCGGTCAGCCGGTCCGCGAGCACCGCGTTGTAGTGCTCCGACAGCGCCACCAGCGCGCCGTGCAGGGCCTTGGAGTCCAGCGACCGCCACACCCCGTCGTGGGCGGTCTTGACCTTGTTCGACACCACCACGTGGGTGTGCAGCTGCGGGTCCCCGGCCCGGGAGTCCCAGTGGTCGTACGCCGCCGCCGCCACACCCACGACGCCCATCTGGGCGACCGCTCCCCCGTCCGGGCCCGTGGCACCGATCCGCGTGGCGGCGACCTCCCGCTCCAGCAACCCGATGACCTCGGCGACGGCTGCGTGGTGGGCCTCGACGATCCACGCCTGCGTCCCCGGGTCGGCCAGGCCCCACAGCACCGACACCGACTTCGGCACCGAGAAAGTCAGGTCGAACCCCGCCACCGCATGCCGCCCCGATCCCGGCGTGTACGTCGGGTACGGGCGGCCCAGGGGTGCGCCCGTGATCGGGTCACGGCCCATGCCGAGCAGCAGCTGCAGCTGCGACTCCCCGACGACCGAGCCGGGTCGCAGCCGACCGTCGCCGAACGCCGTCACGCCGCGGCCGAGCCAGCGGCCTGGCGGGGTACCCGCCTCCTCGTAGTACCGCACCAACGGCGTCGCCCGGTCCCGCCTCCCGTCTCCGGCCACGACCGAGCGCAGCAGGTACCGGTACCCCTCCCCCGCTGACATCACCCGCATCGACACCGTCACGGTCGCACCCCCTCCACGACCCAGGTGCGCCGACACCACCAGCGTGGGTGCACTCTGCCCGCCTCGTCTGCCAGACGTGTGGCCGATCGGGGGTGGTGCCGCGCTCGGGAGGGGGAACGGCCAGCCGCGCCGCCACTCCCGGGCACGGCGTGGATGCCTAGAGTCGCCGCATGGACGCGGACCTTCCCTCGAGACCGGAGGTCCTGCCCGACGGATCGCTTCGGGCTCCGGACGGGGTCGTGTACAGAAGCACTCCCCAGCGGGTCACGCGCAAGGTCGGCCGCGAGCTCGTCGAGTCTGGCGCGGCGGTCGTGACCGACATCTACCCCGACGGCCTGTCCTGGTACGAGGGAGGTGCGGCGCTCGAGGCCTGGCAGGAGATCGAGCCGGACCTGGTCGTCGGCCGCCGGCCACACCCCGGCGACACACAGTGGGTCGGGCACGTCTGGGAGGCGGATGACGGTCGGCGTCGTCCTGCGCTTCGACGGCGAGCACTGAACCGCCCGCTCGCCACACCACCCGGGGCTTGCCGACCGCGGTCGAGGCAACCACAGGCCGATGTTGCCCAGTTCCGGGCGCGGTTGGGCGAGTCCGAGGGAGGTCAGCTCGCCACCCGCGACCGTGTTCGGTGCCGGCAGCGGACCGGATGCCGAAACCCGTGTGGACGGGCAAGGTACAAATCGGGGCACTTTGGGACCTGGCGATTCGCCCGGACCGTACGACCTGCGAGAACGCACCCGCCCCCCCGGCCGCCTCGTCACCGGTCGACGCCGGCTACAAGCGGCTCGAACAGCTCACCGCCCCACAACGGTGGACCACCCAACCCCAACTAGCCGCGGCCACACGCCCGCGGTCCGGCCGATGGTCGTCGCCCGAGTTCACACAGACCGAAGCCGGCGCCGCCGGTCCGGATGCCTTCGACCGAGTCCGTTCGCGATTTGCGTTTGCGCAGGTCGCACGGTGCGGCCGATGCGGCCCCACCATGTTCAGGCTGATTATCCGTTGTATACGACTTGAGTGGACAACGCCCGATTATGATTATGGTGGGCCGCAGCGGCCACACCGTGCCGGGCTGCAGGTTCGGCGGTCGCCACGCCGTGCCCGCGCAGGACAAAACGCCCAATTACGGTCCCGCCGAATCGGCGGGACCGCACCACCTGGGCATTCGCTGATCACTCACGCCAAGTCGTCGAGGGTTGGCTGGATCCAGCGGTCCACCCCGCTCGCCTGATCGAGTACGGCACCCGTGGTCGGCTCGGCCGCGACCAGCGCGTCCAGGGCCGACGTGACGTCGGGGGCAGTTCGCATGCGCTCGACGTAGTGCTTGGTCGTCACCAGGGACGCGTGGTGCCCGAGCACCGCGGCAGCCGCCTCGAGGCCGTGCACCCGCGACCTCGCGATCGTCGTCGCGACGGTGGAGCGGAGCAGGTGCGGGTGGAACTCTTCGGGATCCAAGCCGGCGGCACGCAGTGACATCCGCAGCGTCGTGCGGAAGTTGTTGGGACTCGTGAATCCACCGCTGCCTGTGGGGAACACCGGCGCATCAGGATCGCGCCGGTCCGGATGCCAATCGCGCAGGGTGGCGGCCGTGAACCGCGGCAGCACGATGACGCGCTCGCCGGTCCGCGACTTGGGCTGCGGCTGGCGGGTGAGGCCACCGCCGACCTTCACCCACTCCCCCGACGAGTCGCGCACGAAGCGTCCCTTCTTGCGCGGGTGCGGCGACCAGCGGACCACGATCTCCTTGCCCTCGTCGTCGTACGCGGGCTCGCCCAGCGGAACCTTCCTCCATCGCGCCCGGAGCTGCACCAGCGTCGCCTCGACCTCGACCGTGGGCCGATCGCCGTCGAGCTCGACGTTACGCCACAGCAGTGCGAGTGCCTCGCCGATCCGTAGTCCCGTGCCGAGCATCAAGTCGACGCACACGGGCAGGATGCCCGTGGGCCGCTTGCCGATGCGCTCGCCGTCGTTGGCTCGCCACGTGCGCACGGCGTCGCGGACGGCGGCGATCTCCTGGATGGTCAGTGCCCGAGGCTCAGGCACAGGTTTGCGCACGGTGCTCGTGCGGGCGGCCGGATTGCCGCGGATCAGATCCAGCCGCTCCGCTCGGTTGAGGATCTGGATCAGCAACCCCCGGAACTTCTCCGCCTTGTCGCGGTGCCCCGTGGCGACGA
>JAPSKJ010000440.1 GCA_031177735.1 Nocardioides sp. | reverse complement strand
ACGGCGGCGCCGGCCTGCTGGTCACCACCCTCGACGGCATCGAGGACGGCTCGCTGGAGGCCCGCGAGCAGCCGGCCGACGGCGTCAGCGTGGCCCCGAAGATCACCGTCGACGACGCCCGCGTCGACTGGGCCGAGCCGGCCCTCGCCGTCGACCGGCGGATCCGGGCGTGCACGCCTGCCCCGGGCGCCTGGTCGACCTTCGCAGGGGAGCGGATCAAGCTCGGTCCGGTCACCGTGACCGAGGAGCAGGTTCCGCCGGGCGAGCTGCGGGTCGGCAAGTCCGACGTCCTGGTCGGCACCGCCACGGGCGCCGTCCGGCTCGGTCGGGTCAAGGCGTTCGGCAAGAAGGAGATGGCGGCGGCCGACTGGGCCCGCGGCGTCCGGCTGGAGTCCGGTGCCCGGTTCGAGTGACCGGGGCCGCCGGCGACCCGCGGCGCAGCGACCGCCCGGCCGGCGGCCGCAGTCGCGGGGCCCGATCGACCCCGCCCGGCTGGCCGCGCTCGAGGTGCTCACCAGCGTCCGCGCCGACGACGCCTACGCCAACCTCGCCCTGCCGCACGCCCTCCGCTCCCACGAGCTGACCGGCCGCGACGCCGCCTTCGTGACCGAGCTGGTCTCCGGCACCCTGCGGCTCCAGGGCCTCTACGACGCGGTCCTCGCTGCCTGCCTCGACCGTCCCCTGCCTCGCGTGCAGGCCAAGGTGCTCGACGTGCTGCGGCTGGGCGCGCACCAGCTGCTCGGCATGCGGGTGCCCGACCACGCCGCGATCAACGCGACCGTCGAGCTGGCCAAGGCGAAGACCAACGCCGGGCCGTTCGTCAACGCCGTGCTCCGCAAGGTCGCCGCTCGCGACCTCGACGGCTGGATCGCCACGGTCGCCCCGCCGCGCGAGAAGGACCGGCACGGCCACGCGGCGGTCGCGCACAGCCACCCCCGCTGGGTCGTCGACCTGCTCGGCGAGGCGCTGGCCGGCGTCGGTGCCGCAGGGGAGCTGGAGAGCCTGCTCGAGGCGGACAACGCCCGGCCCCAAGTGGTGCTCGTCGCCCGGCCGGGCCGCGCGGAACGAGCCGAGCTTCCCGGCGCCCCCACCCGCTGGTCCCCGCACGGCGTCGTGCTCGAGGGCGGAGCCCCAAGCGAGGTGCCCGCCGTGGCCGAGGGGCGGGCCGGCGTACAGGACGAGGGGTCGCAGCTGGTCGCCCTCGCCCTCGCCGACGCACCGCTCGACGGTCCGGACCGGCGCTGGCTCGACCTGTGCGCCGGGCCCGGCGGCAAGTCGGCCCTGCTGGCCGCACTCGCCGCCGAGCGGGGCGGATCGCTGGTGGCCACCGAGGCGCAGGAGCACCGCGCCCGGCTGGTACGCAGCAACCTCACCGAGCCCGTGTCCGGACCGGTCCCGGGGGCGGTCGGGGTGGTCACCGCCGACGGGCGGCGGGCGCCGTTCCGGCGCGGCACCTTCGACCGCGTGCTGGTCGATGCCCCGTGCACCGGCCTAGGTGCATTGCGTCGGCGGCCCGAGGCGCGCTGGCGACGGCGCCCCGAGGACGTGGACGACCTGGTCCCGCTGCAGCGCGAGCTGCTCGACGCGGCCCTCGACCTGACCCGGCCCGGGGGAGTGGTGCTCTACTCCACCTGCTCGCCGGTGCGGGCGGAGACCGCGGGTGTCGTCGAGGCGGTGCTGGCCGGGCGCGACGACGTCGTGCTCGAACCCGTCGCCGGCACGGTCGCGGACGTCGCCGACGCGGCCGGGCCCCTGGCCGGCACCACCCAGCTGTGGCCGCACCGGCATGCCACCGACGCGATGTTCCTCGCGCTCCTGCGCCGTCGCTGACCCTCGCCCACCCCGGCTGGCGCGCCGGCTCCGCAGCCGCAGCGACGAGATCGAAAAAACTTCGCCGGCGTTGTCGATCTGCCGCTTTACCGCTCGACCAGCCGGTGAGAGGGTCCGAACGACGGGCTCGCTACACCAAGGAGACAGACCGATGCCGAAGTACATGCTGATCATGCGGGCCACCGACGAGGCGATCGCGGCCTCCCAGGAGGTCGACTTCACCGAGATCATCGCCGCGATGGGCCGCTACAACGAGTCGATGATGAACGCCGGCGTGCTGGTCGCCGGCGAAGGCCTCGCCGAGGCCAGCGAGGGCTCCGTCGTCCGGTTCGACGGCGAGGCCCCGGTGGTGACCGACGGCCCCTACGGGGAGACCAAGGAGCTGTTCAACGGGTTCTGGATCCTCGAGACCGCCACCCAGGAGGAAGCGGTCGAGTGGGCCAAGCGCGCCCCGCTGGGCAAGGGCACGGCGCTCGAGGTGCGCCGGGTCACCGGGCCCGACGACTTCCCGCAGGACAACGAGTGGATCCAGAAGGAAGAGCAGTGGCGGGAGCAGCTCGGCACCAAGTGAGCACGCCGCGGCCCGGACACCAGGG
>JAPSKJ010000039.1 GCA_031177735.1 Nocardioides sp. | reverse complement strand
CCGAGGGCCTTGGCCAGCGCCTCCTTCGCAGCGAACCGCGCGGCGAGGGAGTGCACCGGCAGCACGGCCTCGGCCGGGGTGAAGAGCCGCTCCCGCAGGGACGGCGTCCGGTCGAGGGAGGCCACGAACCGGTCCAGGTCGCACACGTCGATGCCGATGCCGAGGATGGCCATGCGTCGAGGCCTACTCGACCGTGACGGACTTGGCCAGGTTGCGCGGCTGGTCGACGTCGTGCCCCAGGGCGGTGGCCAGCTCGCAGGCGAAGAGCTGCAACGGCACCACCGCCACGAGCGGCTGCAGCAGCACCGGCACCCGGGGGAGGCGGATCAGCTCGTCGGCGTACGGCGTGATCCGCTCGTCGCCCTCCTCGGCCAGGCAGATCGTGCGCGCCCCGCGGGCCCGGACCTCCTGGATGCCGCTGAGCATCTTGTCGTGGAGCTGGTCGCGGCCCTGGGGCGGCACGACGCACAGCACCGGCAGGCCCTGGTCGACCAACGCGATCGGCCCGTGCTTGAGCTCGCCGGCCGCGAAGCCCTCGGCGTGGAGGTAGGCGAGCTCCTTGAGCTTGAGCGCACCTTCCAGCGCGACCGGATAGCCGGCGTGTCGGCCGAGGAAGAGGACCGAGCCGGAGTCGCGGTGGGTGCGGGCGAGCTCGTAGATCGCGGGTGCCTGCTCGAGCACCGCCTCGATCTGCCCCGGCACGGCCTCGAGCTGGCCGAGGACCTGGTCGATCTCGTCGCCGTAGCGGGTGCCCTTGACCTGGGCGAGGTAGAGCGCGAGCAGGTAGCAGGCGACGAGCTGGGTGAGGAAGCCCTTGGTGGAGGCGACACCGATCTCGGGCCCGGCGTGGGTGTAGATGACCGCATCGGACTCGCGGGGGATGGTCGAGCCGTTGGTGTTGCAGATCGCGAGCACCTTCGAGCGCTGCACGCGGGCGTGCCGGATCGCCTGCAGGGTGTCGGCGGTCTCACCGGACTGAGAGATCGCGACGACCAGCGTGGAGTAGTCGAGGATCGGGTCGCGGTAGCGGAACTCCGAGGCCAGCTCCACCTCGACCGGGATGCGGCACCAGTGCTCGATGGCGTACTTGGCCACCATGCCGGCGTAGAACGACGTCCCGCAGGCGATGATGATGATCTTGGTGACGTCGCGCAGCTCCTGGTCGGAGAGGCGCATCTCGTCGAGCTGGAGCCGGCCGCTGGCGCTGCGGCGGCCGAGCAGCGAGTCGGCCACGGCGCGCGGCTGCTCGAAGATCTCCTTGCGCATGAACCAGTCGTGGCCGTCCTTCTCCGCCGCCGACAGGTCCCAGTCGACGTGGTAGCGCCGGCCCTCGGCGGGCCGACCGTCGAAGGTGGACACCTCCACGCCCGCCCGGGTCAGGGTCACCACCTGGTCCTGGCCGAGCTCGAGGGCCTCCCGGGTGTGCTCGATGAACGCGGCGACGTCGGAGCCCAGGAAGCTCTCGCCCTCGCCGATGCCCACGACCAGCGGGCTGTTGCGGCGCGCGGCGACGACCCGCTCCGGGTCGTCGGCGTCGACCGCGACGAGGGTGAAGGCGCCCTCGAGCTGGCTGCACACGCGCTGCATCGCGGTGGTGAGGTCGACCCCGGACTGCACCTGCAGCTCCAGCAGGTGGGCGGCGATCTCGGTGTCGGTCTCGGAGACGAGCACGTGGTCGTCGTCCTCGAGCCGGGCGCGCAGCTCGGCGAAGTTCTCGATGATGCCGTTGTGCACCACCGCGACCCGCCGGGCCGCCCCCAGGTGCGGGTGCGCGTTGACGTCGTTGGGTGCGCCGTGGGTCGCCCAGCGGGTGTGCCCGATGCCCGTGGTGGCTGCCGGGAGCGGGTGGTCGGCGATCGCCTTCTCCAGGTTGGCGAGCTTGCCGGCCCGCTTGTCCGAGGCCAGGCCGTGCGCGCCGACGAGGGCGATGCCCGCGGAGTCGTAGCCGCGGTACTCCAACCGCCGCAGGCCCTCGATCACGACGTCCTGCGCGGACCTCTCCCCGACGTACCCGACGATCCCGCACATGGGGCACGAGTCTAGGAGACGCCGTCCACGACACGCCCCACGGCCGAGCCGCGCGCCCAGGCTTGCCACAATGCACGCATGCCCCCCAACGGGACCCCCACGGGGAACGACGAGTCCTCGCCGTACCTCGAGCTCTCCCGCGAGGCGTGGGCCGCGCTCGCCACCGAGACCCAGAGCCCGCTGACGGCGGAGGAGATCCGCAACCTGCAGGGGTTGGGTGACTCACTCGACCTGCAGGAGGTCCACGAGGTCTACCTGCCGCTCTCCCGCCTGCTCAGCCTCTACGTCTCCGCGGCCGGCAAGCTGCACCGCGAGCAGGAGGCGTTCCTGCACCGCTCCACTCCCCCGCGCACGCCGTTCGTGATCGGGCTGGCCGGCTCGGTGGCCGTCGGCAAGTCGACCACCGCCCGCGTGCTGCAGCAGATGCTCGCCCACTGGCCCGAGCACCCCCACGTCGCACTGGTCACCACCGACGGCTTCCTCTACCCCAACGCCGAGCTCGAGCGTCGGGGCCTGATGCAGCGCAAGGGCTTCCCGGAGTCCTACGACCGCCGGGCCCTGCTGAAGTTCGTCATCGACATCAAGTCCGGCAAGGAGGAGGTCGAGGCACCGGTCTACTCGCACCTGGTCTACGACGTCGTGCCGGACGAGCGCGTGGTCATCAAGCACCCCGACATCGTGATCATCGAGGGGCTCAACGTGCTCCAGCCCGCGCGCACCCGCGAGGACGGCCGCACCGGGCTCGGGCTCTCGGACTTCTTCGACTTCTCCGTGTACGTCGACGCCGGCACCGCCCACATCCGCGACTGGTACGTCGAGCGGTTCCTCCGGCTGCGCGAGACCGCGTTCCGCGACCCGTCCTCCTACTTCTCCAAGTACGCCGCGCTCACCCGCGACGAGGCCGTCGCCGAGGCCGAGCGGATCTGGGACACCATCAACGGCCCCAACCTGACCCAGAACGTCCTCCCGACCCGGTCACGCGCCACCCTGGTGCTGCGCAAGGACAAGGACCACTCGGTGCGCTACGTGCGACTACGGAAGCTGTGACCGCAGCGGCGCCACGCTGCCCAGGACCTCCTCGGCCGCCTCGTCGCTGAGCGCACCCGGCACGTCGAGGTCGCGCACGAGCACCACCGAGGCGGTGCCGCGGGCGCTCGCGGTGGACACCACGGTCAGCCGGGCCCGGTCGGGCGCGCAGGGTCCGTGGGGCACGGCGAGCGTCACGTCGGTGCGCAGCCACCCGCCGCCGGCCGCAGCAGGCGGTACGCCGAGGGCCGGACCGCCCGCGACAGCGGCCGCCCAGCGGGCGACCAGAGCGGTGTGCGCCGCGGCGGGCTCGGCTGCGGACCCGGTCGGGAAGCCGACGAACGCCCGGCTCGCCCCCGGGCAGGCACCCTCACCGTAGACGGCCGGGCCGCGCAGCCGTGCGGTGACGCGGCCGTGCCTATCGGCGTACTGCACGGCCTCATCGGCGCCGGTGAGCGTCCACCCCTCCCCCACGGTGATGCTGAGCCCCTCCCCGCGGAGCACCACCTGGCGGAGGTCAGCGGGTCCGGGCGAGGAGCGCAGCCAGACCGCGGCGGCGGCGACCACCGTCGCCGTCGCCAGCACGCCGAGCACCCACGCGACCCGCGTCACCCTCCACGACTACCGCATCGGGCGGAGAGGCCGTGCGGCTCCTCCACAGCTCAGAGCGTGAGCCGCGCCCGGACCACGTCGGCGAGCCGGCCCGCGACGGCGTCGGCCTGCTCCTGCGTGGCGGCCTCGACCATCACGCGGACCAGGTTCTCGGTGCCGGAGGCACGCAGCAGCACCCGGCCGTCCCCGCCCAGCCCGGTCTCCTCCGCCGCGACCGCGGCGAGCAGCTCGGGGTCGGAGGTGCGGGTCTTGTCGACGCCCGGCACGTTGACGAGCACCTGCGGGAAGCGTGCGACGACCGAGGCCAGCGACGCCAGCGGGGCACCCGAGCGGGCCATCTCCGCGGCCACGTGCAGCGCGGTGAGGATGCCGTCGCCGGTGGTGGCGTGGTCGCTCATGATGACGTGGCCGGACTGCTCACCGCCCAGCGAGAACCCGCCGGCGCGCATCTCCTCGAGCACGTAGCGGTCGCCCACCGAGGTGGTCCGCACGGAGATGCCGGCGGCCGTCATGGCCTTGTGCAGGCCCAGGTTGGACATCACCGTGGCGACCAGGGTGTCGTGTGCCAGCCGGCCGGAGCGCTGCAGCGAGAGAGCGAGCAGACCCATGATCTGGTCGCCGTCGACCAGCTCACCGCTGGCGTCGACGGCCAGGCAGCGGTCGGCGTCGCCGTCGAAGGCGAAGCCCGCGTCGGCGCCGTGCTCGACGACCGCCTTCTGCAGCTGCTCGGGGTGGGTCGACCCGCAGCCGTCGTTGATGGTGAGCCCGTCGGGGGTGTCGTTGATCGCGATCACCGTCGCACCGGCACGCTCGAAGGCGAGCGGGCCGGCGGCCGAGGCCGCGCCCTGGGCGCAGTCCAGCACCACCGTGAGCCCCTGCAGTGCGGTCGGCAGGGTGGCGACCAGGTGGTCGGCGTACTCCGCCACCGCGGTGGGGTGGAACCCGATCCGGCCCACGTCGGCACCGGTCGGCAGGCTCCACTGCTCGCCGAGTCGCGACTCGATCTCGTCCTCGAGGGTGTCGTCGAGCTTGTGCCCGCCCCGCTGGAGGAACTTGATGCCGTTGTCGGGCATCGGGTTGTGCGAGGCGGTGATGACCACGCCGAGGTCGGCCTCGAGCGCCTCGGTCAGGTAGGCGATGCCGGGCGTGGGGATGACGCCGAGGTCGAGCACGTCGACGCCGGCCGAGGCCAGCCCGGCGACGACCGCGGCCTCCAGGAAGTGGCCGCTGACCCGTGGGTCGCGTCCGATGACCGCCAGGGGGCGGCCGGTCGCGCGGCCGGAGAAGTCCTCGTGGGAGAGCAGGACATGGGCCGCGGAAACAGCGAGGTCCAGGGCCAGCGACGCGGTGAGAACCTCACCGTTCGCCAGGCCCCGGACCCCATCCGTGCCGAAGAGGCGTGCCACGTCAGGCGGCCTCGCAGATCAGCGCTTGGAGAACTGCGACGCCTTGCGGGCCTTCTTGAGACCGGCCTTCTTGCGCTCCACGACGCGGGCGTCGCGGGTCAGCAGGCCGGCCTTCTTCAGGGTCGGCCGGTAGGCCTCGATGTCGACCGCGTTGAGGGCGCGGGCCACACCGAGACGCAGCGCGCCGGCCTGGCCGGTGATGCCACCGCCGTGGATGCGGGCGATGACGTCGAAGCGGCCCTCGAGCTGCAGCGCGGCGAGCGGCTCGGCAGCGACCTGGCGGTGCAGCGCGTTGGGGAAGTAGTCCTCCAGCGCACGGCCGTTGATGGTCCACACGCCGGTGCCCGGCACGATGCGGACGCGGGCGACGGCCTCCTTGCGGCGGCCGGTGGCGCCGGCGGGGGCGATGGTGGCGGGACGCTCCGGGGTGTCGACGGACGGAGCGGACTCGGAGGTGTAGGCCACGCCCTGCTCGTCGGTCTCGAAGGTCTCCTCGACCTCGCCCAGGTCGGTAGCGGTGTTCTCAGTCATTGGTTTTCCTCAGCTCGCGATTACTGGGAGATCTGCGAGATCTCGAACGGGACGGCCTGCTGGGCCTGGTGCGGGTGCGTCGGGCCGGAGTAGACCTTCAGCTTCTTGAGCATCTGCCGACCGAGCTTGTTCTTCGGCAGCATGCCCCACACGGCCTTCTCGATCGCCTTGCGAGCGTCCTTGTCGAGGATCTCGCCGATCGGGGTGGCGGTCAGACCGCCCGGGTAACCGGAGTGACGGTAGGCGAGCTTGGTGGTCCGCTTGGTGCCGGACAGCGAGACCTTCTCGGCGTTGATGACGATGACGAAGTCGCCGGTGTCAGCGTTGGGCGCGAAGATCGGCTTGTGCTTGCCGCGCAGGAGGTTCGCGACCTGGACCGCGAGCCGGCCGAGCCGGACGTCGGTCGCGTCGATGACGTGCCAGTCGCGCTGGATGTCACCGGGCTTCGGGGCGTAGGTACGCACTGTTCGATGCCTTTTCGTTCGTTGATCCCGAACGGCCGGTTGACCGCCGGGTGTCCCGCTCGTGCGAGAGGGATCCGCGGCTTCTGACGAACACGGCCCGGCTCATCCGCAGGAGACTGCGGAGTCCGGGACTGCCCCCACCGACGTGCGGATGGTGGAAGCGGCAGGAGTCGCGACTGACCAAGACTACGGGCGCCCGGACAGGGGGGTCAAAACGGCGTGGCGGGCGCTGATCGAGGTGGCCGGGGCCATTCGACGGCCATTGGACGGGACACCGGCTTACCACGCTGCGGCAGCGGGGGTTACCGTGACGTCCGTGACAGAGACCCTCACCGTCCGCGACAACCGCACCGGGTTGGAGTACGAAGTCCCGATCATCGACGGCACCATCCGCGCCGCCGACATCGGCAAGATCCGGGAGGGCGAGGAAGCCCCCGGCCTGGCCGTCTACGACCCCGGCTTCGTCAACACCGCCTCCTGCCGTAGCGCCATCACCTACATCGATGGCGACAAGGGCATCCTGGAATACCGCGGCTACCCCATCGAGCAGCTGGCCGAGAAGTCGAAC
Source organism: Nocardioides sp. (assembly GCA_031177735.1). Taxonomy (GTDB): domain Bacteria; phylum Actinomycetota; class Actinomycetes; order Propionibacteriales; family Nocardioidaceae; genus Nocardioides. The sequence continues at coordinate 7,215 of JAPSKJ010000039.1, read as the reverse complement.
TTCCTCGAGGTCGCCTACCTGCTCGTGCACGGGTCGCTGCCCTCGAAGGCCGAGTACGAGCAGTGGGTGCACAACATCACCTACCACACGTTCGTGCACGAGAACGTGAAGGGCTTCATGCAGGGCTTCCGCTACGACGCGCACCCGATGGGGATGCTGATGGCGTCGGTCGGAGCCCTCTCGACCTTCTACCCCGAGTCGCGCCACATCAGCGACGCCGACAACCGCAACATCCAGATCGTCCGGATGATCGCGAAGATGCCCACCCTGGGCGCCTGGGCGTTCCGCCACGCGCAGGGCAAGCCGTACGTCTACCCCGACAACGAGCTGTCCTACTCCGAGAACTTCCTCTCGATGCTGTTCAAGATGAGCGAGTCGAAGTACGCCGCCGACCCGCGCATCGCCAAGGCGCTCGACGTGCTGTTCATCCTGCACGCCGACCACGAGCAGAACTGCTCGACGAACGCGGTCCGCTCGGTCGGCTCCTCGCAGGTCGACCCCTACTCCGCGGTCGCGGCCGGCATCGGCGCGCTCTACGGCCCGCTGCACGGCGGCGCCAACGAGGCCGTCCTCCGCATGCTCAAGCGGATCGGCACCAAGGACAACATCCCCGCCTTCATCGAGGGTGTGAAGGCCGGCAACGAGCGGCTGATGGGCTTCGGCCACCGGGTCTACAAGAACTACGACCCGCGGGCGAAGATCATCAAGAAGGCCTGCGACGACGTCTTCGAGGTCACCGGCGTCAACCCGCTGCTCGAGATCGCCCAGGAGCTGGAGAAGATCGCGCTCGAGGACGAGTACTTCGTCAAGCGCAAGCTCTACCCCAACGTGGACTTCTACTCCGGGCTCATCTACGAGGCGCTGCAGTTCCCGCCGGAGATGTTCACCGTCCTGTTCGCGATCGGCCGCACGCCCGGCTGGCTGGCCCAGTGGCTGGAGCTGGTGCAGGACAAGGAGCAGAAGATCGCCCGGCCCAAGCAGATCTACACCGGTGAGCGCCAGCTCGCCTACAGCGCTCCCGAGGAGCGCTGGGCCTGAGCCCGACCACCTCCCGCACGCGCCCCGGCTGCTCGACAGCCGGGGCGCGTCGTCACTGTGCGCCCGATCACCCCGCTTCTCCGTTTGGCGCACCGCACCGCGGGTAGATGCCCCACCACCGAAACACCTTCGTCGAAGAGAGAACACCCCATGAAGCTCCGCAGCACCCTGGCCCGCGTGGTCGCCGTCGCACTGGTGGCGACCTCCGGGGCCGTCGCGTCCACCGCGGTCACCGCCCCGGCCGCGCACGCCGCCGGCAAGACCCTCGCCACGACCGCGACCCTGAGCGCGCCGACCTACGGCCTCAACGACTTCGGCGCCCTCGAGTACGGCAAGACGGTCAGCATCAACGGCGCGGTGAAGAGCAGCGAGGGTTCCAGCGTCTCCAAGGGCACGGTGACGCTCGAGGCGAGCCCGTACCCCTACACCAGCTGGACGCCGGTCCAGACGACCACCGCGTCCGGCTTCCTCTCCTTCAAGGACCTCGCGCCCACCATCAGCACCAAGTACCGCCTCACCTACAGCGGCTACACGGCGGCCAACCAGTACGAGGACACCTTCCAGGCCACCGTCGGCCCGGAGCTGCTGATCCCGGTCGCCCGCACCGCCAAGATCAAGCCCAAGGGCCACGTGCTCAAGGGCAAGGTGGCGCCCGACTTCGCCAAGCAGAAGCTCGTCTTCCAGAAGAAGAAGGGCAAGAAGTACGTCAAGTGGTTCACCGTGAAGACCAACAAGTTGGGGGCCTTCCGCAAGTTCGTCCCCGGCAAGGTCGGTGACGAGTTCGCGATCGTGTGGCCCTCCAGCAACGGCTACGCCGGCGGCGTGAGCTTCTACCACTTCGTGATCAGCTTCTGATCCGCCGATCGCGACGGCCCCGCACACCTCAGGGTGTGCGGGGCCGTCGCACGTTCGGGGCCGCGGGGCACCGGGCCGCGCGAGCCGCTCAGCCCAGGGCCGGCAGCTCCTCGGCGTAGACCCACCGGTCGAAGAGGTCGGCGTGGTCCACACCGGTGACCAGCCGGGCGAGGGTGGCGAAGTCGGCGGTCTCGACGCTGCCGCCGCTGAAGCGGCGCACCCACTCACGCAGCAGCGTGAAGAACGCGTCGTCACCGATCTCGCGGCGCAGCGCGTGCAGGGTCAGCGCACCCCGCTTGTAGACCCGGTCGTCGAACATCAGCTCCGGCCCCGGGTCGCCCAGGAGCAGGTCCTGCGGGAGCTCCTGGAGCCGCTCGTGGTGCCGGCGCGCGTGGGCGTCGGCCGTCTCCTCGCCAGCGGCCTCCGACCACAGCCACTCGGCGTAGCAGGCGAAGCCCTCGTGCAACCAGATGTCCTTCCACCGGCGGACGGTGACCGCGTTGCCGAACCACTGGTGGGCCAGCTCGTGGGCGACCAGGCGGACGTGCTCCCAGTCACCGTCGAGGAAGTTGCGGCCGAACGTGGACAGCCCCTGGCTCTCCAACGGGATCTCCAGGTCGTCGTCGGTGACCACGACGGCGTAGGAGCCGAACGGGTAGGGGCCGAACATCCGGACGAAGGCGGCCATCATGTCGGGCTGGCGCCCGAACGCCTCGGTGAAGCCCGGGTCGCAGTCGGCAGGCAGGGCGGCCGTCATCGGCACCCCGGCCTCCATCGCCCGCAGCTCGTAGCGCCCGATCTGGACGGTCGCCAGGTAGGTCGACATCGGCTCCGGCTGCACGTAGACCCACGTCTCGGCCGACCCGTGCCGGGTCCGGGAGCCGAGCCGGCCGTTGGAGACGACCGTGTAGCCGGCCGGGGCCGTCACCGCGATGCGGTAGGACGCCTTGTCGTCGGGCCGGTCGTTGCACGGGAACCACGTGGGGGCGCCGTGCGGCTGGCCGGCGACGATCGCGCCGTCGGCGAGCTCCTCCCAGCCGGCGTCGCCCTGGTGCTTGACGACGAGGGGGGCCGGCTTGCCGGCGTACTTCACGACCATCCGGAAGGCCGTGCCGGCGGTGACGGGCTCACGCAAGGTGACCACCAGGCGGTGGTGCCGCTTGGCGTACCGCTGCGGGGGTCGGCCTCCGACGGTGACCTTGGCGGCGTCGAGGCCGGCCAGGTCGAGCACCACCCGGGTCAGGTCGTCGACCGCGACGGCCTCGATCGTGGCGGTGCCGCCGAGCCGGTTGCCGACCACGTCGTAGTCGAGCGCGAGGTCGTAGTGCGTGGCGCGCCAGGACGGGTCCCCGTGGTCGGGGACGTAGGGGTCGGCGGTGGGAAGCGTCGGCATGGGCGGCAACCGTATGTCAGCCGAGGTCCCACGGACCGATGGGGTTGCCGATCCAGGTCGTCTTGTCAGGGACGGCCTCGCCCCGCATCACCAGGGAGACCGGGCCCACGACGGCGTGCCGACCGATCTGCGCGGCCGGGAGGATCACGCTGTTGGGGCCGAGCGTCGCTCCGCGCTTCAGGGTGACGGTGTCGAGCTGGAGCATCCGGTCGTGGAACAGGTGGGTCTGCACCACGGTGCCGTGGTTGACGGTCGCACCGTCGCCGAGCACGACGAGGTCGGTCTCGGGCAGCCAGTGGGTCTCGATCCAGGCGCCGCGGCCGATCTGCGCTCCCATCGCCCGGAGCCACACGTTGAGCAGCGGCGTGCCCATCACCGTGCGGGTGAACCACGGCACGGCGAGCAGCTCGACGAAGCTGTCGGCGAGCTCGTTGCGCCACACCAGCGAGCTCCACAGCGGATGCTGGCCGGGTCGCATCCGGCCGATCAGCAGCCACTTCGCTGCGACCGCGACGGCGGCGGCCAGCAGCCCGGCGACCGCGAGCACCGGGCCGGCGAGCAGGACGACGGCCACCGCCCCGTGCCGGTCCCACAGCCCGACGAGCGCCAGCGTGACCGCCGCGCTGAGCGCGGCCGCCAGGCTGAGCGGGACCAACCGGCACAGCTCGACCAGCGCACGGGCGACCCGCAGGCCGGTGGTGGGCGCATAGGTGCGGGCGGAGTCGGGGCTCTCGGTGGTGCGGCGCAGCGACGCGGGCGGGCTGCCGAGCCAGGACTCCCCCGAGCGGGCCTTCTTGCGCCGCGGAGCGGCGGAGAGGACGGCGACCAGCGAGGCCTTCGGCACCTTGCGCCCAGGGGCCGCCATGCCGGAGTTGCCGACGAACGCGCGCTTGCCGATCTTGACCTTCTCCACCCGGACCCACCCGCCGCCGAGCTCGTAGCCGCCGATGAGGGTGTCGTCGGCGAGGAAGGACTCGTCGTTGACCTGGGTCAGCGAGGGGATCATCAGCGCGGTCGAGGCCTCCACGCCGGTGCCGATCCGTGCACCGAGCAGGCGCAGCCACACCGGCGTGAGGGTCGAGGCGTAGAGCGGGTAGAGCCACGTGCGCGCCTCGTCGAGGACACGCACGGTGGCCCACACCGCGAGCCCGGTGGCGCTGCGCACGGCGTGCACGCCGGGCTCGATCACCAGCGCGGCGAGCCGCACCACCAGCCAGATCTCCAGCGCCAGCACGAGGAAGCCGACCAGCGCGCCGAGCGGGGCCCAGGCCAGCAGCGCCCACGCGTCGGCGTACGCCGTCGGCACGCCGGCCAGCGCCAGCACGGCGCCGATCCCGGCGAGGATCGCGAGCACCGGCAGGGCGGCCAGGGTCAGGGCCGCCAACGCGTAGCCACCCACCCAGGCACGCGGGCTGCGCTCGCGCGAGCGCCACGGGCCGCGCGCGTCACCGGAGACGCGCACCGCGGGCGAGCCGGACCAGAACTCCCCCTCGGGCACCGTGCCGAACACGGCCGACCCGGGGGCGACCTCGGCGTCGGCGCCGACGAACGCGCCGGGGCACAGCGTCGAGCGGGCGCCGATGCGGGCGCGGGCGCCCACGTGCACCGGGCCGACGTGGACGACGTCGCCGTCGACCCACCAGCCGGTGAGATCAACCTCGGGCTCGATGGAGCAGCCCTTGCCGAGGTGCAGCAGGCCGGTGACCGGCGGCAGGCTGTGCAGGTCGACGTCGCGTCCGACGTGCGCGCCGAGGAGTCGGGCGTACCACGTCATCAGCGGGGCGCCGGCCAGCGCCTGCGCGCCGAGCTCGTCCACCGCGTGGTCGGCCAGCCACAGCCGCAGGTGCACCTTGCCGCCGCGCGGGTGCTCACCGGGGGCGACGCCCCGCAGGACCAGTCGGGCGAGAAGTGCGGCGAGCAGCATCCGCCCGGGAGGGGTCAGGAAGACCAGGGTCGACGCGACCAGCACCCACCAGGGCAGGGTGGGGAGCCAGTCGGCGTCGGTGACCGTGGCGGCCAGGGAGGTGCCGAGCGCGGTCCAGGTGAGCCAGCGCGGCACGGCGAGGCAGCGGACCAGCAGGGCGCCGACGACCTGGCCGGCCTGGGTCTTGCGCGGGACGGCCGGCACCTCGCGGTCGGTGGCGGTGACTCCGGCGGAGAGGGTGTCGAGGTAGGCCGCGAGGGACTGCACGCTCGGCTGCTCGTAGACGTCGCCGATCGCCACGTCGGGGAAGCGCTCACGCAGCCGGCCGACGATCTGGGCCGCGGTCAGGCTGCCCCCGCCGAGGTCGAAGAAGTCGTCGGTCGGGCTGCGGACCTCCGCCCCCAGCACCTCCAGCCACAGGCCGGCGATCCACGACTCGGTGTCGCTCAGCCCGGTGACCGCACCCGCCGACTCGGTGGAGGGCAGCGGCCACGGCAGCGCGTCGCGGTCGACCTTGCCGGAGGTGCGGGTCGGCAGCGTGTCGACCACCGCGAGCCGCGGCACCAGCGCGGCGGGCATCTCCGCGCGCAGCCGGGCGACGGCGGCCGAGGGGTCGAAGCCGGGGTCGACGGCGACGTAGCCCACGAGCAGCTGGTTGCCCGCCGCCGTCCTGCGCACCGCCGCCGCGGCGCCGTTGACGCCGGGCAGCGCGAGCAGCGCGCTGTCGACCTCGCCCAGCTCGATGCGGCGGCCGCCCAGCTTGACCTGGTCGTCGGCGCGGCCGCCGAAGAGGAGGCCGCCCGGGTCGTTGACCACGATGTCGCCGGAGCGGTAGGCCCGCTCCCAGCCGAGCGTGGGCATGGGGGCGTACTTCTCGGCGTCCTTCGCCGGGTCGAGGTAGCGGGCCAGTCCGACGCCGCCGATGATCAGCTCGCCGGGCTGCCCCTGCGGCACCGGCTCCCCCGTCGCCGGGTCGACGACGGCCAGGTCCCAGCCGTCCAGCGGCAGGCCGATCCGCACCGGCCCCTCGCCGGTCATCAGGGCCGCGCAGGCCACCACGGTGGCCTCGGTCGGGCCGTAGGTGTTCCACACCTCCCGGCCGGGGCGGACCAGGCGCGCGGCCAGCTCCGCGGGGAACGCCTCGCCGCCGGTGATCAGCAGCCGCACCCGGTCCAGCGACTCCGGCGGCCACAGGGCGACCAGGGTCGGGACGGTCGAGACGACGGTGATCCGGTTGGCGACCAGCCACGGCCCGACGTCGACCCCGCTGCGCACCAGCGCGCGCGGCGCCGGCACCAGGCAGGCGCCGTACCGCCACGCCAGCCACATCTCCTCACAGCTGGCGTCGAACGCGACGGAGAGTCCGGCCATCACGCGGTCGCCCACACCGATGGGCTGGTCGGTGAGGAAGAGCCGAGACTCGGCGTCCACGAACGCCGCGGCACTGCGGTGGGTCACCGCGACGCCCTTCGGCGTGCCGGTGGAGCCGGAGGTGAAGATCACCCAGCAGTCGTCGTCGAGGCCGGGCTCCTCCGGCTCGACCGGGGCGCGCACCGCCGCACCCCTCAGCTCCACGACGAGGTCGTTGCCGATCACCGCGGCGACGGCGGCCTCGCCGAAGACCAGCCGGGCCCGCTCCTCGGGGTCGTCGGCGTCCACCGGCACATAGGCAGCGCCGGCCAGCAGCACGCCCAGGATCGCGGCGTACAGGTCCGTGGTGCCGCTGTTGATCCGGATGCCGACCTTGTCGCCGCGCCCGATGCCCGCACCGTTGAGCTGGGCGGCCAGCCCCTCGGCGACCTCCTCCAGCTCGGCATAGGTGAGTACGCCGTCGGCGGCCTCGATCGCGGGATCCTCACCGGCCTGCGCCACGCTCGCGCGGAAGATGTCGACCAGGGTCCTCGGCGGCGGGGCGAGCTCACCGCGGAGCAGGGGGTCGGTCACGTGCAGCAGGCTCCCGGAGTCAGGTGAACAAGCGGTGTCCGACCCTAGTGGGCGCCGGCGG
>JAPSKJ010000439.1 GCA_031177735.1 Nocardioides sp. | reverse complement strand
GGATCTCCTTGACCGAGCCGGAGTACTCCCCGATCTCGTCCTCGGTGAGCGTGGTGCGCCGCACCAGCTCGTCCTTCCACTGCCGCGCGGAGACGGTGTTGGTGACCAGGATCAGCGTGGTCGCCTGAGCGTGCGCCATGGCGGCGGCGCCGACGAGGGTCTTGCCGGCACCACAGGGGAGCACGACGACGCCCGACCCACCGTGCCAGAACGACTCGGCCGCCTCGGCCTGGTAGGGGCGCAACGCCCATCCGTCCTCGGCCAGCGCGATCGCGTGGGCCTCGCCGTCGACGTAGCCGGCGAAGTCCTCGGCCGGCCAGCCCAGCTTCAGCAGCGCCTGCTTGAGGTTGCCCCGCTCGGAGGGGTGCACCGCCACGGTGTCGTCGTCGATGCGGGCGCCGAGCATGCCGGCGACCTTCTTCGCCCGCAGCACCTCCTCGAGCACCGGCCGGTCGGAGGAGGAGAGCACGAGCCCGTGGACGGGGTGCTTCTCCAGCCGCAGCCGGCCGTAGCGCGCCATCGTCTCGGCGACGTCGACGAGCAGCGCGTGCGGCACGGCGTAGCGGCTGTAGTCCAGCAGCGTGTCGATCACCTGCTCGGCGTCGTGGCCGGCCGCGCGGGCGTTCCACAGGCCGAGCGGGGTGAGCCGGTAGGTGTGGATGTGCTCGGGGCTGCGCTCGAGCTCGGCGAACGGCGCGATCGCCTTGCGGCAGTCGGCGGCCCGCGGGTGGTCGATCTCGAGCAGGAGGGTCTTGTCGCTCTGCACGATCAAAGGGCCGTCGGTCACAGCAGTCCAGCGTACGGGGCGGGTCGTGACACGCCTGACCCCTTCGCCCGCGGGCGACTCGTCACAACCCGCGGACGGCCGAGATGCGGTGGATCGCGAAGGTGCGCACGTCGTCGGCGCGGTGGTCGCGCGCGGTGAGCCGGCCGCCCTCGACCGAGAGCGGGTCGACCACCCGGTCGGTGGAGGTGCCGTGGTTGTCGACGTAGGAGATCACGACCGTCTCGCCCGACTCCGCCGCCGAGCGGAGGGCGGCCAGCGCGGAGGCGGGGTTCGACGGTACGCCGTCGGCCGGGCGTGCCACGGCGGCCCGGTCGCCGGCCCGGATGGCGGTGACGACAGCGGCGACACGGGCCGACTCCCGGGCGTCGGCGATCGCGGCGGACCGGCGCTCGCGCGGCGTGCGGGCCCGCTGCACGTCCGGACGGGCTACGTGCAGGGTGCCGTCCTCGGCCTCCACCACCGGCGCTGCGCCGAGCTCGCGGAGCCGGGGGAGGAGCAGGTCGATCGGCACGGTGGAGACCAGCACCGTCGGGGCGATCCGGCGCAGGCCCAGCGTGCCGGCCTTCGGGTGGTGCAGCAGCTCGGTCAGCGCGTGCTCGTCGTCGGCGCGCAGGAACGCCTCGGCGTAGCCCACCCGGATCGACCCGTGCGTGCGCGCGGTGTCGTCGACGAGATAGGCCAGCGGCTGCGGGACCGGCGTGCGCGAGACGGCGTTGAGGAACGCGTGCAGCTCACTCGCGGTCCACCCCGCGTCGAGGGCCCGGCGCACCGAGGCCGGGGTGAACCGGTAGACCGTCGCCCCGCCGCGCGACTCCACGTCGGCCACCGTCTGCAGCTGCCGGGCCACACCCGACTCCAGCGGGCCGGGCGCCACGGCGGTCAGGTCGGCCTGGAGCAGCACGTGGTCGACCGGAGCGGGCATCAGGGCGGCCAGCCCGGGCGTGGGATCGTCGCCGTCCAGCAGCGCACGGGCGTAGGTGGCCAGCCCGTCGAGCCCGGTGATCCCGAGCGCGGCCGCCTCGGTCAGCGTCCACGCCACCTGGTCGGCCCGGGTGCGCGGTCGCCGCGGCCGCTGCCAGGCGACCAGCGCCGCCACCGTCGGGCCGCCGGTGCCCGCCGCCAGCACCTCGCCGGCGGGCAGTGACGCCAGCGCGGAGAGCGTCATCCGCCGGGTCTCGGCCATGAACGGGCTGGCCAGCTCCGGCACCAGGGCGTTCCAGGGCTTGCCGGCCGGGTCGCGCGAGCCGACCAGCCCGGGCATCCGCGGGCTGGCCAGCCAGGCCCGCGCCAGGGTCGTCCACCGCTCGGCGACCGGCGCCGCGACCCAGCCGTCGAACAGGTCGGTGGGCAGCCAGGCGGGGTTGCCCACCGCGTCGGCCGCCGTCGCGACCAGCCCGGCCGCGTGCGCCACCTCCACCAGCAGCGCGGCGCTCGGCTCGTCGACGTGGAGGCGGGTGGCCGCGGCGCGCAGCTCCCGCACCCCCAGGCCGCCGCTGCGCAAGGCGGCCGGTGGCGTGGTGCCCCACCCGTCGAGGAGCAGCTCGACCCGGCGTACCGCCTCGAAGGCCGCGCCGGCCGCCACCTTGTCCACCAGTGCCTGGTCGCGAGGAGAGGTCGCGAGGGAGGGCGCGTCGTCGACGGAGTACG
>JAPSKJ010000438.1 GCA_031177735.1 Nocardioides sp. | reverse complement strand
AGGACCTTCGTCAGCGTGGTCTTCCCCGCGCCGTTGCGGCCGACGAGACCCACCTTGTCGCCGGGTCCGACGCGGAAGGTGACGTTCTCCATGAGGAGCCTGGCGCCGACGCGGACTTCCAGCTGCTGAGCGGTGATCATGAGGGTTACTAGTCTAAGCGCGGGAGCGCTGCTCCCGAATTCGCGAGCGACGGGGGAAGTCTCGATGCGGTTCAACCCGAGGGCCCGGCTGGACACCAGTCGCACCAGCGACCTGGGCGGCGGTGGTGGCCTGGGGGGCGGCGGCATGCGGCTCCCCGGCGGCAGGGCGGGCGGCGGGATCGGCTCGATCCTGCTCATCGTGGTGGTCCTGGCCGTGGGCCAGTGCACCGGCGTCGGCCCGAGCGTCAACGACGTCCTCGGTGGCAGCACCGGCGGTCTTGCCCTCGACTCCCAGCGCCTCGCCGACCCTGCCAACACCGACCGCTACGCCCAGTGCCGCACCGGCGAGGACGCCAACAGCAGCTCCGACTGTGCCCGCGTGGCTGTCGAGAACTCGCTGACCGAGTTCTGGGAAAGTCAGTTCGACTCCGGCTTCCAACCCGCCCAGCGCGTCGTCACCTTCACGGGAGGCGTCAGCACCGGCGGCTGCGGCAACGCCTCCGCGGACGTCGGCCCGTTCTACTGCCCGGTCGACCAGACGATCTACCTCGACACGACGTTCTTCCAGAACGTCCTCCAGCAGCAGCTCGGCGGTCCCGCCGGCCCGTTCGTGGAGCCCTACGTGCTGGCACACGAGTACGGCCACCACATCCAGAACCTCCTCGGCGCGATGAACCAGGTCCGCACCCAGCAGGGCCCGAAGAGCGATGCCGTCCGGCTCGAGCTGCAGGCCGACTGCTACGCCGGCATGTGGGCGCGAGCCGCGGAGACCGTGCCCAACGACGACGGCGAGGTGCTCATCGAGGACCTCACCGAGCAGGACATCCGCGAGGCGATCGATGCCGCCACGGCCGTCGGTGACGACTACATCCAGCACCAGACGGGTGGCCGGGTCAACCCGGAGTCGTGGACGCACGGCTCCTCGGAGCAGCGGGTGCGCTGGTTCCAGACCGGCTACCAGTCCGGCTCGGTCCAGGCGTGCGACACCTGGGCGACCGACGACCTCTAGGCCGCAGGCCTGCAGCCGACTGAGCGATCACCCGGCGGGTCGGACGGTGCGTGTGCCGTGCATGAGTGGGTACCCCATCTAGATCCCCGAGGAGGCTCTCATGCAGATCGGACGACTGGCGGCACGAGCACTGATCGGCGGCCTGTTCATCGGCCACGGCACCCAGAAGCTGTTCGGCTGGTTCCACGGGCCGGGCCTGAGCGGCACCGAGCAGATGATGGGTGCCCTCGAGATGCGCCCCACGAGGGCGAACGCGATCGCCGCGGGAGTGAGCGAGACGGCGGGCGGCGCCCTCCTCGTCCTCGGAGCCGCGACGCCGGCAGCGGCGGCCAGCCTGATCGGCACGATGGCCACCGCGATCCAGAAGGTGCACCGGCCCAACGGCCCGTGGGTCGCTCAGGGCGGCTGGGAGTACAACGCCGTCCTGATCGCTGCGTTGACCGTGCTGATCGACGCCGGGCCCGGTGACCTCTCGGTCGACGCGCTGGTCGGCCGCGAGGAATGGGGTCCGGGCTGGGCCCTGGGGGGTCTGGTGGCTGGCGGCGCTGCCGCGGCAGCGGCGATCGCCCTGGGCCGCCGGGGTGGCTCGCCGACGGACGCCGTGCCGGAACCCGACAGTGAGGTCGCCCAAGCCGCGACGAACGGCACCGCGGGCGATCCCGTCACCACCGACTGACAAGCCACTGAGGCGATCGAGGACAACCTGCAGGCCGGACAGCGCATGATCCGAGGGACGGTCCTGAGGGTGGAGGCGACCGAGGATTGCCGCGGCCTGCGCTGATTCGCTCCATGACAACGCCTCGGTGGCCAGCACGACAGCGGTGGGACGCTGCGCCTTGCGGCCCCAGGGCCGGCCGCGGGTCAGACCATCCGGATCTGGCGTCGGGCGACCAGCAGCAGGGCCAGCAGCAACAGGTCGACCGCGATGAAGGTCAGCGCCTCGGGCTCGTCGTAGGCGACCACCTTCACCGGCGTCAGCAGCGTGCCCAGGACGACGGCCGCGATGCCGACGTTGATCCGCCGCGTCGGCGCCAAACCCGGGGCGAACCCGACCGCCAGGTGCAGCGCGATCTGGGTGAGCGTCCAGGCGACCACCGGCACGTCGACCCACGGGCTGATCCAGACGGCGTTCTCCGGCGCGATCACGAGGAAGACTGTGGCGCCCGCCGCCTGCACGCAACCGAGCAGGCCGAACAGGCAGCGCGCAGCGACGAGCGGGATGTTGCGTCGGACGACCACGGTGGATGCCGTTGTCATGTTCTCTCCTTGAGCGTCTGGGATGGATGGGCGCG
>JAPSKJ010000437.1 GCA_031177735.1 Nocardioides sp. | reverse complement strand
GTGACACCGCCCATGGCGACGACCGCGACACCCTCCGCGCGCAGGTCGCGGCCCAGGCGCCCCGCCAGTGCCTGCACCGCCGCCCGATCGCTCACGCCCTCGACGAGCACGGCCGAGCGCAGAGTGGTCACCCCAGCAGTCTCGAACCAGTTCCCCGCCGGGGCCACCCGTTATCGCTCGACCTCCCACACCACCTGCACCTCGGCGGTGAGCGCCTGCTCGCCGGGCTGGAAGGCGACAGCCCCGGCCGCGTCCGCGGACGCAGCGCGCATCTCCAGGGCTTGCGGCTGCGGCGCCGGCGGAGCGCTCACCTCGCTCAGCGCGACGATGGAGCCGAGGGTCACGCCCGCTGCGGCGGCGTACTGCTCGGCCTTGGCAGTGGCCTTGGTGACCGCCTGCTCCCGCGCGGTGCCGAGCGCAGCCTCGGGGTCGGCGACGCTGAGCTGGATGTCGTTGACGCGCACCTCGTTGCCGCCGCCCGCGACGACGGCTGACACGGCCCGGCCACCGGCGGCGAGGTCATGGACGCGGACGCGGGTGCGCTGGACGACCTGGTAGCCGCGGAGCACCTCCTGGCGCTCGGAGTAGTCGTAGACCGGCTCCATCTGCAGACCGGTGGTCCGGGTGTCCTTCTCGGCGATGCCGTGCTCGGCGAGCGTCCCGAGCGCCTGGCGCACCAAGGCGTTGGAGTCGTCGAGTGCAGCCTCCAGCGCGGGGCGCTCGACGGCGACCACGAGCGTGAACTCCAGCTGGTCGGGCACGGCGGTGGCCTCGCCGACCGCCGCCATGGTGACCGTCCGCCGCTCACCGGCGGTGGCGGGCTCGGTCGATGCGGTGGCGGCCGGCCCGCGCCCGCCCAGCAGGTAGCCGACCGCGAGGGCGACCAGCAGCATCAGCACCACGAGCAGCGCTCGCACACTCAGCGTCACGTCCATGCCCCTGTGACGTGGCGCCGCACTCCCCGGTTCCAGGCCCGACGAGGGTCGTGACGCCGCAGGCCCCCCGTCAGGCGGGGCAGGTGTCACAACGCCGTCACAGTCTGGCGATCGCCTCCAGCGCCAGCCGGTAGCCGTCGATCCCGTGCCCGGCGATGGTGTGCGCGGCGTGCGGCTCGATGTAGGAGGTGTGCCGGAACACCTCGGGCCGCTGCTTGGGGTCGGAGATGTGCACCTCCACCAGCGGCGCGGTCAGCTGGGCGCAGGCGTCGTAGACGGCGAGCGAGTAGTGGGTCCAGGCGCCGGCGTTGAGCACCACCGGGATCTCGTGGTCGGCGGCATCGTTCAGCCAGTCGACCAGAGCGCCCTCCCAGTTGGTCTGCCGCACCTCGACCTCCAGCCCGAGCTCGGTGCCCCACTGCTCGCACAGGGAGACCAGCTCGGCGTGGGTGGTGCGGCCGTAGATCTCCGGCTGCCGCTTGCCCAGCCGCCCGAGGTTGGGCCCGTTGAGCACCAGCACCTTGCCCTGGCGGCTCATCCGGCCACCGCCGCGAAGGCCTCGCGGAGCATCTCCTCCTCGGGCCCGGCGAGGATGGAGGGCTTGGCCAGGCCGTCGAGCACCAGGAACCGGAGCTGGGAGCCGCGGGCCTTCTTGTCCACCCGCATCGTGCCGATGAGCTCGTCGAACCCCGCCTCCGAGTACGTCGTCGGCAGCCCGACCCGCGCGAACGCGCTCCGGTGCCGCGCAGCGGTCTCGGGGTCGAGGCGGCCGGCCAGGCGCGCCAGCTCGGCGGCGTACACGCAGCCGATGGCGACGGCCTCACCGTGCCGGACGGTGTAGCCGGAGTGCTTCTCGATGGCGTGGCCGAGCGTGTGACCGTAGTTGAGCGCCTCGCGCCCGGGGTGACCGCCGGTGCCGCCGGTCTCCTTGAGGTCGGCCACCACGACGTCGATCTTGACCTGGATCGCCCGCTCGACCAGCTCGGCGAGGACCGCCGAGTCGTGGGTGAGCGTGGCGGGGTCGGTCTCTTCGACCAGCCGGAGGATCTCGGGGTCGGCGATGAAGCCGCACTTGACGACCTCACCGAGCCCGGCGACCAGTTCCTCGCGCGGGAGCGTGGCCAGCACATCGAGGTCGCAGAGCACCCCCGCCGGCTCGTGGAAGGCGCCGACCAGGTTCTTGCCCGCACCGGTGTTGACGCCGGTCTTCCCGCCCACGGCGGCGTCGACCATGGCCAGCAGCGTGGTCGGCACGTGCACGACCCGCACCCCGCGCAGCCAGCAGGCCGCGACGAAGCCACCGAGGTCGGTGGTGGCGCCGCCGCCGAAGGTGACCACGGCGTCGGAGCGGGTGAAGCCCTTCTCCCCCAGCGCCTCCCAGCACTGGTCGGCGACCTCGACCGACTTCGCGGCCTCACCGTCGGGCAGACCGAGGCCGAGGACGTCGTAGTGCTCGAGCAGGACGTGCATGACCGGCTCGGCGATCTCGGCCAGGTCGGCGGCGTAGAGGAAGGC
>JAPSKJ010000436.1 GCA_031177735.1 Nocardioides sp. | reverse complement strand
AAGGAGTCCTGTGGTGACGACAGTGAGGGTGCGGTGCGAGCGCGCGCCGGGGGAGAAGCGGGTCGCGGCGACCCCCGACAGCGTGCGCAAGCTGGTCGCGGCCGGTGCGGCCGTCGAGGTGGAAGCGGGCGCCGGCAGCGGCGCGATGATCCCGGATGCCGCCTACCGCGACGCCGGCGCGAGCCTGGTCGAGCCCGCGGCGGTGGTGAGCGGCGGCATCCTCCTCCACGTCCGCCCGCTCACGCCCGACGAGGCCGGGGCCCTGACCGCGGGAACCGTCACTGTCGGCGTGCTCGACCCTTTCCAGAACGCCGCGGGTGTCGCAGCGCTGCGTGAGCGGGGCGTCACGGCGTTCGCGCTGGACCTGCTGCCGCGCATCTCCCGCGCCCAGTCGATGGACGTGCTGTCATCGCAGGCGCTCATCGCCGGGTATCGGCTCGTGACGATCGCCGCCGACGCCTTCGGACGCATGTTCGGCATGACGATGACCGCCGCCGGCACTCTCGCGCCGGCGCGCGTGCTCGTGCTCGGCGCCGGCGTTGCGGGACTGCAGGCCATCGCGACGGCCAAGAGGCTGGGCGGCGTCGTCTCGGCCAACGACGTCCGGGCGGCGTCCGCCGACGAAGTGCGGTCGGTCGGCGGCACCTTCATCGACCTCGACCTCGGGGCGGCGGACGCGGCCGGCGGCTACGCGAAAGAGCTCGCCGAGGACCGTGCGCGCCGTCAGCAGGAGCTGCTCGCGCCGCACGTCGCGGCATCCGACATCGTCCTGACCACCGCCGCGGTTCCCGGACGCGCGGCGCCGCGGCTCGTCACGGCCGACATGGTGGCGGCGATGAAGCCGGGCTCGGTGCTCGTCGACCTCGCCGCGGAGTCCGGCGGCAACATCGAGGGCTCGGTGCCGGGCAAGCGTCGCGCCGTTCCGGTCGCGAACGGGGCGGTGACGCTCATCGGCGCGCGCGACATCCAATCGGATCTCGCGCCGGATGCCTCGAAGCTGCTCGCCATGAACTGCGCGAACTTCGTCGCGCTGATCCTCGAGGAAGGAGACCTCGTGCTGGACTTCGACGACGAGCTGGTGGTCGGCAGTGCGATCACGCACCAGGGAAGGATCCTCAACGAGCGGGTCGCCGCGGCGACCCAGGCGGTGAGGGCGTGATGGACGGCTTCGCCCTCATCACCATCACGATCCTCGCGGTGTTCCTCGGGTTCGAGGTGGTCTCGAAGGTCTCGAGCACGCTGCACACGCCGCTCATGAGCGAGGCGAACGCCATCCACGGCATCATCCTGCTGGGAGCCATCATGGTGGCCGGCACCGCGGAGGACCCGCTCGCGCTCGCCCTCTCGCTGGTCGCGGTGCTGCTGGCGACGATCAACGTGGTCGGAGGATTCGTCGTCACCGACCGCATGCTCGAGATGTTCTCGGCCAAGCCTCGGCGCGCCGAGGTGACGTCGTGAAGCTCCTTCCCGCCGAGGTCGTCGCCGCCTGCTACATCGTCGCCGCCGTCCTGTTCATCCTGGCGCTGAAGGGCCTGGGAACCCCGCGCCTGGCGCGCCGCGCGAACCTCCTGGGCGCGTCGGGCGCCGCGCTCGCCGTTTTCGCCTTCTGCCTGAGCGTCGAGCTGCGGAATCTCCTGTGGATCGTCGCGGCCATGGTGATCGGCGCGGTGATCGCCGTGCCCGCCGCGCGGCGCGTGCAGATGACCCAGATGCCGCAGCTCGTGGCGGCGTTCAACGGCGTCGGCGGTGGTGCGGCGGCCCTTGTGGCGCTCGTCGAGGTGACACACGCCGACGACCCCTGGGCGCGCGGCGTGGTGGGCTTCACCGTGCTCATCGGCGGCGTCTCCCTCACCGGTTCCTTCGTGACGTTCGGGAAGCTGCAGGGCATCCTCGCGACCCGGGCTGTGACGTTCCCGGGTCTGCGCATCCTCATGGTGCTGCTGGCTGCGGCGGCTCTCGCCGCCGGTGTCGTGCTGATCGTCACCGGCGCCCCGGCGTTCGCCTACGGGCTCCTCGCGGTCGGACTGGTGCTCGGAGTGCTGCTCGTGCTGCCGATCGGCGGCGCCGACGTGCCGATCGTCATCTCGCTGCTCAACGCGTTCACGGGTCTGGCCGTCGCGGCATCCGGTCTGGTCCTGGGCAACGTGCTGCTGCTCATCGCCGGAACGCTCGTCGGTGCGAGCGGCACGATCCTGACCATGGCGATGGCCAAGGCCATGGGCCGCACCGTCACCGGCATCGTCTTCGGCGCGTTCCGCACGCCGGCCTCGGCGGGCGCCGACGGGGGAGCGGCCCGGGACCGGCCGGTGCGGACCATGGGGATCGACGATGTGGCCATCCTGCTCGACTACGCCCAGCGCGTGGTGATCGTCCCGGGGTACGGGCTCGCTGTCGCCGGTGCGCATCACGCCGCGGCGGAACTGGCCGAGGTGCTCCGATCCCGCGGCGTC
>JAPSKJ010000435.1 GCA_031177735.1 Nocardioides sp. | reverse complement strand
ATCACCTGAGGGTTGATTCCGCACGCCTGAGCGACCTTGTAAATGATGCGCGACGCTCGCTCGCGCACGCCGCCGGAGTACGCTCCGCACATGGCGTCCGCAGACGTCGTACGCGATGTGTCGTACCAGTCTTTCAGGCACGTGTACCCCGCGTCGCACCGCGGCACGCGCTGCTCGAGGAACGTCTGGATCTGAGCCTCGGTCATGGTGCCCTTGTTGAAGAACACCGCGTCGCTGATGATGTGGCCGGGCTGGAACTTGGACAGGTCAGCGGACTTAGCGATCCCCGCCTCTTCGACAGTCTGAACCGTCCCCGAGCCAGTGCCCGCCGCCGCAGCGGCAGCCATTCCCTGCGGTCCGCCGACAACGGCTCCCGAAACGATGACTGTGACCGCCGCGAGAGCGGCCGCAAGGCGCGTCAAATGCACGCCGAACCTCTTCTTCCGAACCCCCACCATGGGACCAGTGTGACTGATGTGACGCGTGCGTACAACATTTCGCGTGTGCGGCAAGCTCCGGCACTCCATTCCAAGCTGGTTCACAGGAACCAGCGGTTCACAGCTCCGCGTGGAGCATCCAGACCTTGTCGGCAGCCTCGCGCCACGAGAAGGCCCGCCCGCGGTCGCCGGCCATCACGCCGAGTCGTTCGGCGGAGGCGGCTGAGCCGAGAGCATCGGCGAGCGCTGCACCGAGGCCCTCCCCCAGACTCGAGGCGTCCGGTGCCGCGACCAGCTCGCCCCCGTCGAGCACCACGTCATGGTGCACGGCGGAGTCCGCCGCGATGACGGGCACGCCGAGAGTGAGCGCGTCCACGACGCGCCACGGGAAGGCCGCACGACGAGAGGGGGCCACAAAGGCGACAGCGCCTCCGAGGACGGCGGCTCGATCGGCGACGTCCAGCGCCTCACGGACGTGTACCCGCCTCTCCGGCACGCCGGCGGCCGACGCGAGCTCGACGACGGCCGGTTCATGACCCTCGGCGACATCGATCACGACGATCGGGACATCGATGCCGGATGCCGCCACGGCGGCGAACCCGGAACCCAGTTCTTCGGACACGAGCGGTTCACCGGAGAGCAGGATGAACCCCTCCGGGAGGTCGAGAGCGCGCCGGCGGCCGACCTCGTCGGTGGGAACAGCGAAGCCGAGGGGCGATGCGCCGGCGATGACGCGCACACGGTCCACCAGTGCCGGTGCGATGCCGATCAGCCGCTCGGCGAGTGAGTGAGTGGGGACGACCACCGCGTCGGCGTGCTTCACGGCGCGCTTGAGCATGGCCCTGTGCCACCCGACCATGGAGCGCGGCAGGTCGTCGGGCGACTCCCACGGGCGCAGGTCCCAGACGGTCACGACGGTCTGGTGATGGTCGTGCACGCGGTCATGTTTGACAAGGGGCGCGAGTAGCGTCGGCGAGTGGATCATGCCTCCGCCGATGCCGGTGCCGACGCCCAGCTGCAGCGCTGCGGCGAGCTCGCGGCGCGGCAGCGCCGTGCGCCGCACGTCGGCGAGTCCGGTGACTCCCGCGAGCGCGTCCGCATCCCCGCCTGCGGGCACGATGGCCGCGACCTCGCAGCCGGACGGCGCGCTCGCCACGAGCGCCTTCGCGAGCTCGCGGGACGCCTCGGCCAGGTTGTAGTCGGTCGGCGCGGCCAGCTGGTCGAGCATGACGCGGAGTGTAGCGACCACGTCAGCCCTCCGGCGAGGGGGTCGGGGTGGGCGGGTGCAGCGTGGTGCGCACGAGCTCGTGGATATACGCGTAATCCGGGTTGTACTCGTCGATGCCGCCCTCGGGCGTCAGCTCGATCGTCGAGATCGGCAGCTCCTTGGCTTTCAGCGCGAGGTCGACGAGCGTCGGCGCGATGAGGCCCTGCGGCAGGTCCGTCTCGACGATCGCGGTGCCGGCGGCGGCGACATCCTGGAACCGGGTGAGCACGTTCTGCGGGTTGAACTGCGCGAGGATGGCCTCCTGCAGCTGCCGCTGACGCTTCATGCGGTCGAAGTCGCTGGTGGTGTACCGCGAGCGGGCGTACCACTGCGCGGTGTCGCCGTCCATGTGCTGGGGGCCGGGCTCGATCCAGCCGATGGCCCACTCCTCGGCGGGCTGCCCGTCGTACGCGGGGCCGCCTCCCTTCGGCAGGCGCTGCTCCACCGTGATGTCGACGCCCCCCAGGGCGTCGACGAGCGCCGCGAAGCCGTGCATGTCGATGAAGACGTAGTACGGGATCTCGATCCCCATGATGCCTTCGGCGGCGTCCTTCGTCGCCTCGATGCCCGGGGTGGAGCCGTTGGCCGCAGCATCCGGGTACAGCTCCGAGCCGTCCTGACACACCTCGACCTCGGTGCGCAGCTGGTTGATGCCGCTCCCCCACCCGCAGCTGGGGTCCGCGTGGCCCTGATGACCGTCGGGGTAGCGGTCCTGCATGGGACCGGGCGCGAACGGGAAGTGCGGCA
>JAPSKJ010000434.1 GCA_031177735.1 Nocardioides sp. | reverse complement strand
GCCGACAAGGCCCGCACCACCCGGTCCGGCTGCGCGGAGGTGGCGTGCGGACGGGCCCGCAAGGGGATAGGTCGATCCACTGGCACCTCCCGGTCATGGTCACGTGCACCGTTCGGCGCTCGCCTCAGGTGCCCGGAAAGTGAAGAGTTCATGCGCCGTTCACGCGGCGGCGCTCGCGGATCGGCGTGAGACGGGATCTGCGGGGTACCTGAACTACTTCCTCTCGCGGATCCAGGAGTCGACATGCGATCACTCGCCGACCAGACCGAGCAGGAGCTGGGTGGCCGCTGGAGTGTGCTGAGCCGCCAGAAGCGCGACCACGTCCGCCTCGACCGACTGCTCGAGGAGCTCGGGCACGCGGAGGGCGCGCACCAGGAGGACGTCCTCCATCGCATCGCGCGTCTGGTCTTCCCGCACGCCTTCGCCGAGGAGTCGGTGCTGTGGCCCGAGCTGCGCCGCCGGCTCCCGGACGGCGAGAAGCTCACGCTCCAGGTCGAGCAGGAGCACCAGGAGGTCAACGAGCTGTGGAGCGCGCTCGAGCGCACTTCCCACGACGACCCTGAGCGCCGTGCCCTCCTCGACCGGCTCACCGACGTCCTGCGGCAGGACGTCAGGGACGAGGAGGACCTCCTGCTGCCCCGACTGCAGGACAGCCTGGACGGGCCGAGGTTGCGGCGGCTCGGCGTCGCCTGGGAGGCCGTCCGTCGGGCTGCGCCGACGCGGCCGCACCCGGTGGTGTCGCGGCGGCCGCCCGGCAACGTCCTGGCCGCGGCCCCGCTCACGATGGTGGATCGCAGCCGCGACCTGCTCGACCTCGCCGGCCGCCGCTCGGCGGGTCGCTCCCAGCGGTGGCTCGGCTCGGCCAGCCGTCGGCTGGGCGACGTCGCGGGCCGCGTCGAGCGGTGGGATCCGCTGCGGCGGGGCGAGCGGCCGAGCACCCGCCGCGAGGACTGAGGCGCCCACCGCCCTTCCGCTGGGCGGATGCCCGCGTCAGCGGCTCTTGAGCGGCCGGAGCGGCTTGGCGTGGTGGTCGCCGGCGTTGGCCAGGTCGGCCATGTAGCCCTCGGCCCACGCCGCGACGTCGTGCTGCGCGACGGTGCGGCGCATCGCCTTCATCCGGCGGGTGAGCTCCCTCTCGTCCGCAGTGTGCGCCTCGAGCAGGGCCGCCTTCATGCCGTTGAGGTCGTAGGGGTTGACCAGCCAGGCCTGGCGCAGCTCCTCGGCCGCCCCGGCGAACTCGCTGAGCACGAGCGCGCCGTCGTTGTCGAGCCGGCAGGCGACGTACTCCTTGGCGACGAGGTTCATGCCGTCGCGATACGGCGTGACGACCATGATGTCGGCGGCGCGGTAGAGCGCGGCCATCTCCTCGCGGGGGTAGGAGGAGTGCAGGTAGGAGATCGCGGGGCGGCCGATCTGGCCGAGGTCGCCGTTGAGCCGGCCGACCAGGCGGTCGATGTCGTCACGGAGGATCTTGTACTGCTCGACCTGTTCCCGGCTGGGCACCGCGACCTGCACGAACACCGCGTCCTCCACGTCGAGGTGGCCGTCGGAGATGAGCTCGCCGAAGGCGCGCAGGCGGGCGTAGATGCCCTTGGTGTAGTCGAGCCGGTCGCAGCCCAGGAAGACGGTGCGCGGGTTGCCGAGCGCCTCGCGGATCTCCTTGGCCCGCTTGACCACACCCTCGGAGCGGGCGAGCTCCTGGTAGCCCTCCCAGTCGATGGAGATCGGGTAGGCGGCGGCGCGGACGGTGCGGCCGTCGGGCAGGTAGACCAGGTCGCGGTGGGTCTTGTGGCCGACCCGCTGGCGGACCAGGCGGACGAAGTTCTGCGCGGCCCCGGGGAGCTGGAAGCCGACCAGGTCGGCGCCGAGCAGCCCCTCGAGGAGCTGGCGCCGCCACGGGAGCTGCTGGAACAGCTCGGCCGGCGGGAAGGGGATGTGGAGGTAGAACCCGATGCGCAGGTCGGGACGCAGCTCGCGCAGCATGCGGGGCACGAGCTGGAGCTGGTAGTCGTGGACCCACACGGTCGCGCCCTCGGCGGCGACCTCGGCGGCACGCTCGGCGAAGCGCTGGTTGACCCGCTGGTAGGACTCCCACCACTCGCGGTGGAAGGCCGGCTTGGCCACCAGGTCGTGGTAGAGCGGCCACAGGGTGGCGTTGGAGAAGCCCTCGTAGAACTCCTCGATGTCCTCGCTCGACATCGGGATCGGCACCAGCCGGAGACCGTCGCTCTCGAACGGCTCGGTGTCGGCGCCGGTCTCGTCGGCCCCGCCCGTCCAGCCGAGCCAGACGCCGTCGTTGGCGCGCAGGACCGGCTCGAGTGCCGCGACGAGCCCACCCGGGGAACTCCGCCAGCCACGGCTTCCGTCCGGCTGCTCGACCCGGTCCACGGGGAGCCGATTGGCCACGATCACAAGATCCGCCTGCACGCCTCGACCATATCGGCACCGCGGGTGGCT
>JAPSKJ010000433.1 GCA_031177735.1 Nocardioides sp. | reverse complement strand
GGGTCTCGACGTCACCGAGGCCGGCACCCGCAAGTCCCTGGCCCTGTACGTCGTCCACCAACCCGCCGACGTGCCCGGCATCGCCTCGCTGGGCCCTGACCCGCTCGCCGAGGAGTTCACCGTCACGGCCTTCGGCGACATCCTCCGCCGGGAGGGGCGCAAGCAGCTCAAGGGGGTGCTGCGCCACCAGGGCACGATCGCGGGGATCGGCAACGCCTACTCCGACGAGATCCTCCACGCAGCCCGGATGTCGCCCTACAAGCCGGCCGATTCCCTGACCCCGGAGGAGATCGACACGCTCTACACCGCGCTGCGCACGACCCTCGGCGACGCCGTCGAGCGCTCCCGCGGACTGGCCGCGAGCGAGCTGAAGGGCGAGAAGAAGTCCCACCTCGCCGTGCACGGCCGCACCGGGCAGAAGTGCCCGGTCTGCGGCGACATCGTGCGCGAGGTGAGCTTCGCCGACTCCTCCCTGCAGTACTGCCCGACCTGCCAGACCGGGGGGAAGCCACTGGCCGACCGGCGGCTTTCCCGGCTGCTCAAGTGAGCGCCCCTGCGGGACCCGGCGACGCAGCCGCGATGATGAGCCCGACCGGCCCCCTGCACGACGGCCTCGGCCGTCGCGGCCTCCCAGAAAGAATCGCCCCGCCATGAGCACCCAGGACGACGGCCCAGCGATCGCCGCTGCGAACCGCGACGTGATCCCGCTGCGCGAAGCCACCAAGGCGTGGTTCCACATCTCGTTGCAGACCTTCGGTGGCCCCGCCGGCCAGATCGCGGTCATGCAGCGCACCCTGGTGGACGAGAAGCGGTGGATAGGCCAGCAGCGGTTCCTCTTCGCGCTCTCCTACTGCACGCTGTTGCCGGGCCCGGAGGCGCAGCAGCTGGCGACCTACGTCGGGTGGCTGCTCAACGGCACCAAGGGCGCTCTCATCGCCGGGGTGCTGTTCATCCTGCCCGGCGTCGTCGCCCTGCTGGCGCTGTCCGGCATCTACGTGGCGTTCGGGGACACCACCCTGGTCGAGTCACTCTTCCTCGGTCTCGCGCCCGCGGTCATCGCCATCGTCGTCCAAGCCGTGACCCGCGTCGCCAAGAAGGGGCTCACCCATCCCGCACTGGTCGGTCTCGCCGTCAGCGCCTTCGTCGCGCTGACGATCTTCTCCGTGCCGTTCCCCGCCGTCGTCGCGGTCGCGGCGCTCATCGGCTGGCTGCTCGGTCGAACCATCCCCGACCTCGCCAGACCCAGAGCCGCAGCGCAGACCGACGGCCCACCGCCACTGATCAGCGACGACGCGCTCCACGCCGAGCGGCCCTCGGGTCGCCGCGCCGCTCTGGTCCTCGCCGTCGGCCTCGCCTTGTGGGCCGCGCCCGTCGTCGCCGCCGCACTCCTCTTCGGGCACTCCTCCATCTACGTCGACCAGGGACTGTTCTTCTCGGGCGCGGCCGTGGTCACCTTCGGCGGCGCGTACGCCGTTCTGGCCTACGTCGCCCAGCAGGCCGTCAACGTCTACGGCTGGCTCGCCCCCGGTGAGATGGTGCGCGGCCTCGCGCTGGCCGAGACCACGCCCGGCCCGCTCATCATGGTCGTCCAGTTCGTCGCCTTCGTGGGTGCCTACCGGGCCCCCGGCGGGCTCGACCCGTGGCTCGCCGCCACCATCGCGGCGCTGCTGGTCACGTGGGTGACCTTCGTGCCGTGCTTCCTGTTCATCCTGCTCGGCGCCCCGTACGTCGAACGGCTGCGTGGCAACCGGGCGCTGTCGACCGCGCTGACCGGGATCACCGCCGCGGTGGTCGGCGTCATCGCGAACCTCGCGGTCTACTTCGCTCTCCACACCCTCTTCGCTGACACGAACCGGGTGACCGCCGGGCCGCTGGACTTCGAGTACCCGGTGCTGGAGTCGATCCAGTGGGCATCACTCGCGATCACCGCGCTCGGCTGCGCGCTCGTCTTCTGGCGCGGCTGGTCGGTCCTCCGCACCCTGGGCGCGTGTGCCGCGACGGGCATCGTCGTCGGGTTGCTCCGAGCCGCGCTCTGACCGCGCGGGCGACCTAGGATGGCGGGGTGAGCATCCCCACCGTGTCCATCGACGGCGTGCCCGACCCGCTTCCGGAGGGGCTCCACATCCTCGACGTGCGGGAGGACGTGGAGTGGGCCTACGGCCACATCGAGGGCGCGACCCACATCCCGCTCTCCGAGCTGCCCGCGCGGGTCTCCGAGGTGCCCGACGGCCAGACCCTGGTGGTCTGCAAGATCGGCGGCCGGTCCGCCCAGGCGACGATGTGGCTGGCCAACCAGGGCTACGACGCGGTCAACCTCGACGGCGGCATGCTCGACTGGGAGGCCGCGGGCCGGCCGATGGTCAGCGAGACCGGTCAGCCGCCGCAGGTGGTCTGACCCTCGAACGGCTCGGGCAGGGGCAGCTCGAGCGCGGAGCGCAGCCGGCGGAGGTAGTCGCGGC
>JAPSKJ010000038.1:11066-13974 GCA_031177735.1 Nocardioides sp. | reverse complement strand
GAGAGGTACGCCGCGAAACCGTCGCGCTGCGCGGCGAGCTCCTCGGTGATCTCCGCGTGCACGTGGTCGAAGGCCGCGAGCGGTGAGGGGTCGGGCAGGGCGCGACACTCCTCGCGCAGTCGCTCGCCCAGCGCGTCGGCCTCGGCCTGCACCCCCGCGAAGAACGCGTCGTCGGCGAGCGCGTTGCGCCGCAGGTAGACCTCCACGCGGGCGATCGGGTCCTTCAGCTTCCACTTCTCGACGTCGTCGGAGAGCCGGTAGCGGGTGGGGTCGTCGGTCGTGGTGTGGGCGCCCATGCGGTAGGTGTAGGCCTCGACCAGGGTGGGTCCGCCGCCCTCGCGGGCGCGCTGGAGCGCCGACTGCATGACGGCGTACGTCGCGAGCACGTCGTTGCCGTCGACGCGCACGCCCGGGAAGCCGAAGCCGCGGGCCCGCTCGTGCAGCGGGATGCGGGTCTGCCGCTCGATCGGCTCGGAGATGGCCCACTGGTTGTTCTGGCAGAAGAAGACGACCGGGGCGTTGTAGGAGGCGGCGAAGACGAACGCCTCGTTGACGTCGCCCTGGCTGGAGGCGCCGTCACCGAAGTGGGCGACCACGGCGGTGTCGCGGTCAGGGTCGCCGGTGCCGACCAGGCCGTCGCGCTGGACGCCCATGGCGTAGCCGGTGGCGTGCAGGGTCTGCGCACCGATGACGATCGTGTAGAGCCCGAAGTTGTGCTCGGCGGGGTCCCACGAGCCCTGGTCGCAGCCACGGAAGAGGCTCAGCAGGCGCAGCGGGTCGACCCCGCGGGTCCAGGCGACGCCGTGCTCGCGGTAGGTCGGGAAGACGAAGTCGTGCGGGCGGACCGCGCGGCCGGCGCCGATCTGCGCGGCCTCCTGGCCGAGCAGCTGTGCCCACAGGCCGAGCTCGCCGTGCCGCTGCAGGGCGGTGGCCTCCACGTCGATACGCCGGGTGAGGACCATGTCGCGGTAGAAGCCGCGGATCGTCTCGGCGTCACCGGAGAAGTCGTAGTCGGCGTGCTCGACCCGCTCGCCCTCCGGCGTCAGCAGCTGCACGAACTCCATGTGCTCCGGTGTGGTGGGCGGTCCGAAGACCGCGTTCATCTCGACGAGCTCGCTCATGGCGCACTCCTTCACCAGGTCGGCGGCTGCGTGGGGTCGCCACGGCCGCGGTCTGCTGCGGCACGGGATCATCCGGCGCGGGGTGTGCGCGTTGTGACCCAGCCCACATCTGTGGTCCCACCGTACCGGTGCGGGCGGCCTACTCGCGAGTTCGGGGCGCTTTCAGTGCAGCTCTCCCAGGTCCTCGTGCGAGCGGTGGGTGGCCGGCTCGACCTGGAAGGTCGCGTGGTCGATCCCGAACCGGTCGCTCATCCGCGCGCACAGCTCGTCGAGCACCGGCCCGACGCCGCGCTGGGCCAGGCAGGCGTCGGTGACCGTGACGTGAGCGGACAGGCTCGGCAGGCCGCTGGTGATCGTCCACGCGTGCAGGTCGTGGACCTCGGTGACGCCGTCGACGGCCATCAGCTCCCGCTGGACCGCGCCCAGGTCCAGGCCGGGCGGGCTGAGCTCGAGCAGCACGACCGCGGCGTCACGCAGCAGCACCATCGCGCGCGGCAGGATCAGCGCCGCGATCAGCAGCGACGCGATCGGGTCGGCACGCAGCCAGCCGGTCGTGGCGATGACCACGCCGGCAGCGAGCGCCAGCACGGAGCCGAGCAGGTCGGCGAAGACCTCGGTGGCGGCCGCCCGCAGGTTCATCGACCCGGTGTCCGAGCGCTGCAGCACGAGGAGCGAGACGGCGTTGGCGGCGAGACCGACGAGGGCGAAACCGATGAGAGGAGTGGCGTGGACCTCGGTCGGGTCCTGGAGACGCTCGAAGCCGGCGTACACCAGGGCGGCGCAGACGCCGAGGAGCACCAGCCCGTTGGCGACGACCGCGAGGATCTCGGCCCGATGCAGCCCGAAGGTGGAGCGCGGTCCCGCCCGGCGGGAGGCGACGTACGACGCGGCCAGCGCCACCACCACGGCGAGTGCATCGGTGGCCATGTGCCCGGCGTCGGCGAGCAGGGCCAGCGAGCCCGCCACCCAGGCGCCGACCAGCTCGACGAGGAGGACGGCAAGGGTGATCGCGAGGACCAGACGCAGCCGTGCGCGATCGGCCGCCCGACCGTGTGCATGCCCGTGACCCACGACGCCAGCGTAGGCCCGGGGGCTGAGGTTGCTGTCCACCGCGGAGGTCGGCGCAGGCCGCGGGGCCGAAGCCGCCCCAGAAACGCTGCGACACGCCGGGAGGTGACCGGCGTGTCGCACGGGATCGACCACCGAAGTGGCCCTCTTTGGATCTCCAGCCGGCCGTCGGTCGAGCGGGACGGGGTCGGCGCGTCACGAAGGCACCCGGTTGCCGCCGACAGTGGGCACACCTACGGTGGCTGACACGGGTCAACCCGACGGGAGCACCACCCATGCCCTTCGTACGACGCTTCGACCACGTCGGCATCACGGTCGCAGACCTCGATGCCGCCACCGACTTCTTCGTCGGGCTCGGCTTGGAGGTCGAGGGCCGGGCGTTCCTCGAGGGCGAGTTCTTGGACACGGTCTGCGGCATCCCCGACTCTCGCACCGAGATCGTGATGCTCCGCTCGCCCGACGGTGGGCGCCTGGAGCTGGCCCGCTTCGTGCGACCCGAGGCCGTGCCGGGCTCCCCGGACGCCATGGCCAACGAGCTGGGCCTGCGCAACGTGTCGTTCGAGGTGGACGACGTGCAGGCAGCCGTCGACTGGGCAGCGAGCGAGGGCTACCGGCTCGTCGGTGGCATCGGCGAGCACGAAGGCGCGTGGCGGATGGCCTACCTGCGCGGGCCGGAGGGTCTCGTCGTCTCGCTCGCCCAGCGCCTCGGCTGAGCCGGG
>JAPSKJ010000038.1:0-10966 GCA_031177735.1 Nocardioides sp. | reverse complement strand
GTCAGCCGCGACCGTGCGGCTCGTCCCACCCGGACAGGTCGGGCCCCTGCGGGATGATCCCGGACGGGTTGATGTCGCTGTGGACGACGTAGTAGTGCGCCTTGATCTGGTCGAAGTCGGTGTTGTCGCCGAACGCGGGCTGCTGGTAGAGGTCGCGGGCGTAGGCCCAGAGGTTCGGCATCTCGCTGAGCTTGTTGCGGTTGCACTTGAAGTGGCCGTGGTAGACGGGATCGAACCGCGCGAGCGTGGTGTAGAGCCGCACGTCGGCCTCGGTGATCTGCTCCCCCATCAGGTAGCGCGTGTGTGAGAGACGCTCCTCGAGCCAGTCGAGCGCCGCGAAGAGGCGGCGGTAGGCCAGGTCGTAGGCGCGCTGGGAGCCGGCGAAGCCGCAGCGGTAGACGCCGTTGTTGACCTCGGCGAAGATCCGCTGCATCACCTCCTCCATCTCCTCCCGCTTGTCCGCGGGCCAGAGGTCGGGCGCGCCCTGGGCGTGGAGGTCGCGCCACTCGAAGAAGAGGTCGTGGGTGATCCACGGGAAGTCGTTGGTGACGACCTTCCCGGAGGCCACCTCGACGATCGCCGGCACCGTGATGCCGCGCGGGTAGTCCGGGTAGCGCGCGAAGTACGCCTGCTGCAACCGCTCGATGCCGAGCACCGGGTCGACACCACCCGGATCCAGGTCGAAGGTCCACGACCGCTTGTCGTGGGTGGGGCCGGGCAGGCCGACGCTGATGGCGTCCTGCAGGCCGAGCAGGTCGCGCACGATCAGCGAGCGGGTCGCCCACGGGCACGCCTTGGCCGCGATCAGCCGGTAACGGCCGGGCTCGACCGGCCAGAGCTCGACGGGCTCACCGGCGGAGCCGGGCCCGTGCTCGGGAACGCGCGCGCCCTTGGTGATCCGGTCGGAGATGTACCGCATGTCGCGGTTGAACTCCTGGCCCTTCTCGACGTACGTCGGCTTGAGCTCGTCCTCCGTCATGCACCCAGGGTAGTGAACGCTCAACCATCGCTCCCGGTGGCCGCAGCGACCCGGCCCCGCCCGGCGAGCGGCAACGGCGGCACCCTCAGCGGACCAGGTCGGCCGCGAGCTGGAGCAGCCGGTCGTTGGCCTCCGGCTCCCCGACCGTCACGCGTACGCCGTCGCCGAGCGGCCGGACCACGATCCCCCGCTCCTCGGCCGACCGCGCGAAGTCGGCGACGCGGTCACCGAGCGGGAACCACACGAAGTTGCCCTGCGCGTCGGGGATGTCCCAGCCCAGGTCCCGCAGCGCGGCTCCGACCCGGTCGCGCTCCTCCACGAGGGCATCGACCCGCTCCAGCAGCTCCTTCTCCGCCTCGAGGGAGGCCACGGCCGCCGCCTGGGCGACCGCGTTCACCCCGAACGGCAGCGCCACGGCGCGCAGCGCCGCCGCGATGGGAGCGGGCGCCACGGCGTACCCGACCCGGAAGCCGGCCAGGCCGTAGGCCTTGGAGAAGGTGCGGAAGAGCACCACGTTGGGCCGCTCGCGGTAGACGGCCAGCCCGTCGACGGCGTCGGGCATCCGCACGAACTCCAGGTAGGCCTCGTCGACGACGACCACCACGTGCGGTGGCACCGCGTCGAGGAACTCGGCCAGCTCGGTGTGGGTGAGCGCGGGGCCGGTCGGGTTGTTCGGCGTGCACAGCAGCACCACGCGGGTGCGGTCGGTGACCGCGCGGGCCATCGCGTCGAGGTCGTGCCGCGCGTCGGCGGTCAGCGGCACCGTCACGGCGCGCGCGTCGGCGGCGGTGACCGCGATGGGGTAGGCCTCGAAGGACCGCCAGGCGAAGACCACCTCGTCACCGGGGTCGCAGAAGGCGCCGATGAGCTGGTAGATCAACGAGACCGACCCGGTGCCGAGCGCCAGGTGGTCGGCCGGCACGCCGAGCCGCTGGGCGAGCGTGTCGTAGAGCATCATCGAGCCCGCGTCGGGATAGCGGTTCATCGTCTCGACCGCAGCGTGCGCGGCGGCGATGACGCCGGGCAGGGGCGGGTAGGGGTTCTCGTTGGACGACAGCTTGTAGGTGGTCATCCCGGGCCGCACGGTCGGCGGCCGCCCGGGCACGTAGGCCGGGATCTGGAGCACGCAGGACCGGGGCCGAGGAGCACTCATGGAGTCAATCTAGAAGCGCACCCGCTCGCGCACGGCGTCGCGGTGCCGCCAGGGCCGCAGCAGCAGCGCCAGCAGCAGCCCGATGCCCGCACCGATCACCGCACCACTGGCGTTGTCCACCATGTCCGTGACGTCGCAGGCCCGGTCGATCCGGGCGAGCTCGAGCTGGACCATCTCGATGCCGAAGGAGTACGCCGCCAGCAGGGCCAGCCCGACCGGCACCGCGAGCACCGCCCACTGCCGCCAGCGCGCGGCCGCGACGACCAGCAGCGCACCGGAGGGCACGAACAGCACCGTGTTGAGCAGCCGCTGTCCGCTGTCGAAGATCCAGAACCCGTCCGGTGCGGGGCCGCCGAGGTCCCACGAGCACGCGGCGAGCCGGCCCTCGGCCGGCACGATGCCCGGGGCGCCGTCGGCCGGGATGAGGGTCACCACCGCGATCACGCAGAGGGTCCACACCAGCAGGCCCATCGACCACCCGGTCACCCACCCCAGGCTGCGGGTCCACGCCCCGGCCAGCGCCAGGCAGACCAACAGGGACACCACGGCGCCGATGAGCATGACCTCGACGCCGCCGACCGGGAACACGGCCCCGAAACTACCGGGGCGCAGAATGGCCCCATGGCACTGACGGTGCAGAAGGTCGCCGATGACCTGCGGCGGGCGATCTTCGACGGCGAGCTCGAGTCGGGCACACCCCTGCGCGAGATCGCGGTGGCGGGGTCCCTGGGGGTCGCCCGCAGCACCGTCCGGGAGGCGCTCACGCTGCTGGTGGCCGAGGGTCTGGCGACCCGGGAGCCCAACCGCGGTGTGGCGGTGGCGGCGCCCCGGCCGGAGTCGGTGCGCGACGTGTGCCGGGCGCGGTTGGTGCTCGAGGGGGCCGGCGTGCTGCGGTGGCGGGAGGCGAGCGAGGAGCAGCGCGACCGGGTGCGGCTGGCCCTGGCCGACTACATCGCCGCGGTGCACCGCGAGGCGGGCTACCAGGAGCTCAACGAGCGGCACCTCGCCTTCCACGTCTCACTCGTGGCGCTGACCGGCTCCCCGCGCCTGGTCGCGATGCAGGAGGCACTGGTCACCGAGCTCAAGCTCGCCCTCGCTCAGGTCGACCGGATCCGGCGCAACGCCCACGACCAGGCCGAGAGCCACGCGGCGCTGGTGGACCTGCTCGACCGCGACGACGTCGCGGGTGCGCACGCCTTCCTCGACCGGCACCTGGCCGATGCGGCCGACGCGATCGTTGAGGCCCTGCAGCTAGCCTGACCGGCGTGTGGATCATCGGCTGGCTCGTGTCCAACGTCCTCGCGCTCGCCGCGGCGGCGTGGGCCTTCGACGGCATCAGGTTCGACGGCACCGGGCAGACGCTCACTGCCGAGGCCGAGGACAAGGCGCTGCCGTTGCTGCTGGTGGCGCTCATCCTGGGCGTGGTCTCGGCGGTGGTGAAGCCGGTGCTGAAGGTGCTCTCCTTCCCCCTCATCCTGCTGACCCTGGGCCTGTTCCTGCTGGTGATCAACGCGCTCATGCTGCTGCTCACCGGCTGGATCGCCGGACAGCTCGACCTGGGCTTCACCGTCGACGGCTTCTGGCCCGCGGTCGGCGGTGCTGTCGTCATCACGGTGGTGACCTGGGTGGTGGACCGCCTCATCGGAGCGGCCGACTGATGCCGCTCCCGCCGCCCCGCACGCCGGGCCAGTACGCCCTGGCCCTGGTCTGCCTGGGCAACATCTGCCGCTCCCCGATGGCGCACGTGGTGCTCGCGGCGAAGGTCGAGGGGCTCCCGGTGACGATCGCCAGCGCCGGCACGGGCGACTGGCACGTCGGCAACCCGATGGACCGGCGGGCCGCGGCGACGCTGCTCGCGCACGGCTACGACCCCACCGCGCACCGGGCGCAGCAGTTCGGGCCGGAGTGGCACGCGACCTACGACCTGGTGCTGGCGATGGACCGGGCCAACCTCGCCGACATCGGCGGTCCCTCGGCGAGGATCCGGCTCTTCCGTGACTTCGACCCCGAGGGATCGGGACTCGACGTGCCGGACCCCTACTACGGTGGGGACGAGGGATTCGAGGAGGTGCTGGCCATGGTGGAGCGCACCACCGACGCGCTGGCGGCCGAGCTCGCCGCCACGCTCGGGCCCGAGGGGTCCTGAGCCGATGGCCCGCCAGCCGCTGGTGGCGCGACGTGCCGAGGAGATGCTCGGCACCGCTGTGGTCGCCACGGCGCCGGTCGCCGGCGGCGACATCGCCCGCGCCACCAAGCTGCGGCTCAGCGACGGCTCCACCGCGATCATGAAGACGCTGCCGCTCGCCCCGTCGGGCTTCTTCGAGACCGAGGCGCAGGGGCTGCGCTGGCTCGCCGAGGCGGGCCTGCGGACCCCGGAGCTGCTCGCCTCCGGGCCGGACGCCCTCATCCTGCGGTGGGTCGAGCCGGGCCGACCCTCCCCCGACGCCGCCGAGGAGCTGGGCCGCGCATTGGCCGCCGCGCACGGGTTCGGCGTCGAGCCAGCAGGCGGCTTCGGCTGGGACCACGACGGCTTCATCGGCTCGCTGCCGATGCCCAACCAGCCCGCCCCGACCTGGGCGGAGTTCTATGCCGTACGCCGCGTGCTGCCCTATCTGAAGCTCGCTCGCGACCGCCGCGCGATCGAGGAGGACGATGCCGCGGTGATCGAGCGGCTCGTCGGCCGGCTCCCGACGCTCGTGCCGGAGGAGCCGCCGGCCCGGCTGCACGGCGACCTGTGGAACGGCAACGTGCTGTGGGCGCACGACGGGCATGCGTGGCTCATCGACCCGGCCGCCTATGCCGGTCACCGCGAGACCGACCTCGCCATGCTGACGCTGTTCGGGCTGCCCCACCTCGAGAAGCTGGTGGCGGCGTACCAGTCGGTGCGGCCGCTCGCCGAGGGCTGGGAGGACCGCGTCGGGATCCACCAGCTCTTCCCGCTGCTGGTGCACGCCTGCCTCTTCGGCGGCGGCTACGGGTTGCGCGCCGCGGAGATCGCCCGCCGCTTCACCTGAGCACCGGTGAGGCTTCACCCGATGTGGTGTTGTCCCGCCGAAGAGGCGCCACTAGCGTGCCTGTGACGCACCTCACCTCGGGAGGAAACCCATGCGATCACCTCGCCCTGCCCTGCCCGCGCTCGCCGCCGGCCTCGCCGCAGCGCTCGTCCTGCCGCTCACCGCCGCGGCACCCGCCCAGGCCCGCCCCGACCGGGGCGGCCACGACCGGAGCGGCCACGACGCGGGCTGGGCCGATCCCGCCCTGCGAGCCGGCCTGAC
Organism: Nocardioides sp.; assembly: GCA_031177735.1. Taxonomy (GTDB): domain Bacteria; phylum Actinomycetota; class Actinomycetes; order Propionibacteriales; family Nocardioidaceae; genus Nocardioides. Next base: position 5,559 of record JAPSKJ010000038.1, on the reverse strand, counting down.
CGACCAGAGCTTCTACTTCGTCATGGGCGACCGGTTCGCCAACGGCGACCGCGCCAACGACACCGGCGGGATCCCGGGCGACCGGCTCAGCCACGGCTTCGACCCGACCAGCAAGGGCTTCTACCAGGGCGGCGACATCCGCGGCCTGCTCGAGCGACTCGACTACATCGAGGGCCTCGGCACCGACGCGATCTGGTTCACCCCCGTGTTCAAGAACAAGGCGGTGCAGCTCGAGGACGGGCCCTCCGCGGGCTACCACGGCTACTGGATCACCGACTTCACCCAGATCGACCCGCACCTCGGCACCAACGACGACCTCCGGGCCCTGGTCGAGGCTGCGCACGCCCGCGGCATCAAGGTCTTCTTCGACATCATCACCAACCACACCGCCGACGTGATCGGCTACGAGGAGGGCGCGCGGACGGCGTACGTGCCGAAGGACGTCTCGCCCTACCGGACGGCGAGCGGAACGCCGTTCGACGACCGCGACTACCCCGACCCGTTCCCCGCGCTCGACGCGCAGACGTCGTTCCCCTACACCCCGGTGCTCGAGCCGGGCGAGGAGACCCTCAAGGTCCCCGCCTGGCTCAACGACGTCACGCTCTACCACAACCGCGGCAACACCACGTTCGTCGGCGAGGACAGCCAGTACGGCGACTTCTTCGGCCTCGACGACCTCTTCACCGAGCACCCCACCGTGCGCCAGGGGATGATCGACATCTACCGCACCTGGGTGGAGGACGTCGGGATCGACGGCTTCCGGATCGACACCATGAAGCACGTCGACGACCGGTTCTGGCAGGAGTTCGGCCCGGCGCTGCAGGACTCCGCGGCGGGCGCCGGGATCGCCGACTTCTTCATGTTCGGCGAGGTGGCTCTCGACGGTGCCGGTGAGGAGGCCAAGGCCTTCACCTCGCACTACACGACCACCAACCAGATGCAGGCGATCCTCGACTTCCCGTTCCAGTGGGCCGCCCGCGACTTCGCCTCGCGCGGTCTCGACGCCCAGCGGCTCGCCGAGTTCTTCGTCGACGACGACTGGTACACCGACGCCGACTCCAACGTCTATGCACTGCCGACCTTCCTCGGCAACCACGACATGGGCCGGATCGGCCACTTCCTCAAGGCCGACAACCCGGGCGCCACCGACGCCGAGCTGCTCGCCCGCGACCGGCTCGCCCACCGGCTGCTCTACCTCTCCCGTGGCAACCCGGTCGTCTACTACGGCGACGAGCAGGGCTTCGCAGGCACCGGCGGCGACCAGTCGGCGCGGCAGACCATGTTCACCAGCGAGGTCGAGGAGTACCGCACCGACGACCGGATCGGCACCGACCGGACCGGCACCGCGGACTCCTACGACCCGACCCACCCGCTGTACCGGACCATCGCCAGGCTCGACGCGCTGACCGCCCGGCACCCCGCCCTGCGCGACGGCGCCCAGCAGGTCCGCACGGCGTCGTCGGGGCCGGGCGTGGTCGCGTTCTCGCGGATCGACCGCGACGACCAGCACGAGTACGTCGTCGTCCTCAACAACAGCGAGTCCCGCTCGACCGCGAAGGTGCCGACCTGGGTGCCACGTGGGGTCTTCAGGAAGGTCTACGGCTCGGGTCCGAGGAAGCTGAGGAGCAGCTCGTCCGGCAAGCTGTCGCTGTCCGTGCCGGGCCTGTCGACCGCGGTCTATGAGTCGGTGCGGCCGATCCCGCGGTCGAAGGCCGCGCCGGCGATCCGGCTGGCCGCGCCGACGCCGGCGCAGGCCGCCCGCGGGCGGATGGAGGTCACCGCGAAGGTCGCAGGCAAGTCGTTCTACGAGGTGACCTTCCAGGCCCGCGTCGGAGACGGCGACTGGGAGACCATCGGCACCGACGACTCCGCGCCCTATCGCGTCTTCCACGACACCTCGGCGATCGACCCGGGCACGCCGGTGCGCTACCGGGCCGGCGTCCTCGACAACGCCGGAAACACCCGTCGCAGCGCACCGGTCAGCACGCAGGTCCCCTCGCCGGCGGTCGAGGTCTCCGCGCCCGCCGACGGCGGCACGGTGACCAGCATCGACCCGGTCACGGTGAGCGCCACGGTCGACCCCGAGCGCCCCGGCCAGTCGGTGGAGCTCCAGCGCAGCGTGGCCGGTGGGGCGTGGACCAGCCTCGGGGTGGACGACTCGGCGCCGGCGTACACGGCCGTCGACGACGTCTCCGACCTGCCGCTCGGCACGCAGGTGCGCTACCGCGCGGTGCTGCGCGAGCCGGGTCAACCCGACGTGACCAGCGCTCCGGTGACCGTGACGACCGCAGAGCCGACGCCCACGGTGGGGTCGGTGACCGTGGCCGGCAGCCTGCAGTCGGAGCTGGGCTGCCCGGGTGACTGGGACCCTGCGTGCGCCGCGACGCACCTGACCTTCGACACCTCCGACGGGCAGTGGCACGGCACGTTCACGCTGCCGGCCGGGTCGTATGAGTGGAAGGTGGCGATCGACGACTCGTGGACGCTCAACTACGGCGCCGGCGGCGCGGCGGGTGGCGGCAACCTCGTGCTGACCGTCCCCGAGGGCGGCGGCAGCTACACCTTCACCTGGGACCAGGTGAGCAAGGTGCCGTCGGTGGCGCCGGCGGGCTGAGCGACCCGGACATGCCGACACCGCCGGACCGGATCTCTCCGGTCCGGCGGTGCCGGTCTTCCACCCCGGGTCCGTCACCCCACTGACGCACCCGGGATGCCCGCTCGGTCAGCCGCAGGCGGTCGCCTGTGCTGTCTGAGCGGTGGCCTCGGACTGTGCGGCGACGGCCTGGGCCTGCTGGGCGGACTTCAGCTGCTTCTTCAGCTTCTTCGCCTTCGGGCTCTTGGCCTTCACCGCCTTCTTCAGCTTCTTCTTCACCGCGGCGGCCTTCTTGTCCGCGGCCGTGCTCGCGTTGGCGGCGTCGATCGCGGCAGCGGTCGCGGTCGCGCAGGCGACCGTGCCCGGGCCTGTCGTGGGCGGAGGCGGTGGGGCGGGGTTGCCGCCTCCGTTCGACGGGGTCACGCTCGGGCTCCCGCTCGGGTCACCGCTCGGGTCGTCGCTCGGGTCACCGCTCGGGTCGTCGCTCGGGCCGTCGGTCGGGATGCCCGTCGGAGTACCCGTCGGGGACGGACCCTCGCCGCCGGCGCCGTCGTCGTCGAGGATCGCCAACAGCACCGTGTCGGTGTCGCCCGGCGCCGTGCCGACCGTGACGAAGGCGAACTCGTCCCACTCGTTGACCCGGTCGTTGACCACCGAGATCTCGATGGTGCCGCTCATGGCGCCCGCAGGGATCGTGAGCGTCCCGGACGTGCCGAGGAAGTCCTCGCCCTCGACGGCCGTGTACTCGGTGGTCTTCCACGCCAGCGTGGTGCTCGCCGCAGCCGGCTCGGTGAGCACGACCGAGAAGGTCGCCGGCTTGCCGAGCCCCTCGCTGATCACCACCGGTGAGGTGAGGAACTGCTCGCCGTCGAGCGAGTCCTCCTCGATGTCGGCAGCCACGTTGTCACCCTCGCCCGGGGCGCCGTCGTTCGCGACGCCGTCCCGGGTGACCGAGTGGCTCCCCGTCCGGTCGGAGTAGTCGACCGAGTCGTAGCCGGCACCGCCGGTCATCCGGTCGGCGCCGTCCGGCGCACCGCCCTGGTCGAACACGTCGGCTCCTCCACCGCCGGTCAGCGTGTCGGCGTCGGGTCCACCCACGAACCGCGTGGGCAGGTTGGACGTCGTCAGCAGGGTGTCCCTGCCCGGCCCGCCCTCCAGCACCGCAGGGATCGCGCGCGAGGTCGCGCTGACCGTGATGCTGTCGCTGGCGGAGCCTCCGATGATGTGCTCCACGGAGGAGGACACGTTGTCGCGGTAGCGCTCGTTGCCGGGCTTCTTGCCGAGGTCCTCGACCCCACCGTCGGCGGCGCCGCCCTCGTCACTGACCACGACGGGCGTGGTCCGGTCCTCGTAGGTGACCGTGTCGAAGCCATCGTCCCCGTTCAGCACGTCAGCGTTCGGGCCGCCGTCGAGATGGTCCTCACCGGGGCCGGCGTAGAGAAGGTCGTCCCACTCGCCCCCGTCCAGGACGTCGTCGCCGTCCTCGCCTTCGAGCGTGTCGTGCCCGGCGCCACCGGACAGGGTGTCGTCGTGTTGGCCGCCGCGGAGCTGGTCGTCGCCGCCGTTCCCGGAGATCGTGTCGTTCCCGGCGCCGTCGCGGACGATGTCCACGCCTTCGCCACCCTCGATCACGTCGTCCCCGGCTCCGGGGAAGACCTCGTTCAGGCCGTCACCGAGGTCCATGATGTCGACGCCTCCCGAGCCGGTGTAGGAGCTGTGCGTCTTGGAGCCGTACCCGTACACGGTGTTGGTGCTCAGGTCCTGCCCCGAGCGGTAGTCGCTGGGGCCGGTGTAGACGACCCCACCGCCCTCGGCGTTCCAGATGGTGTCGGCACCGAAGCCACCGGCGATGTGCTCAGCGCCGTCGGAGGTGCCACCGCGCAGCTCATCGTCGCCGCCGTCACCCGAGAGGGTGTCGTTGGCAGCGCCGCCGTCGACCCGGTCGTGCCCTTCGCCGCCGTAGAGGGTGTCGGACCCGTCGCCACCGGTCATGACGTCGTTGTCACCACCGGCCTCGGCACGGTCGCTCCCGGCTCCCATGTCGAAGTTGTCCGCACCACCGTTGCCGTAGGCGTGGTCGTTGCCGGCCCCACCGACGAAGCGGTCGGGCGCGGTGTCGGGGTAGGCGACGGGGTTGGTCTCGTTGAAGTAGCGGTCGTAGAGGCGGTCGTCGCCCTCGCCGCCGTCCATCGTGTCGGCGCCTCGCTGGCCGTTGATGACGTCGTCGCCGGCCAGGCCCTCGAAGACGTCATCGCCCTCCCAGCCCCACATGGTGTCGTCGTTGCTGCCACCCGTGACCCGCTCGACGCTGCGCCGGAGGTCGTCCCGCTCGGCGCCGCTGTTGGCACCGTCGTTCCCGGTCGTGGCGGCGCTCGAGGAGTCGGTGTCCTTCTTGAGCAGCAGCTCCTCGGTCCGGGCGGAGTAGTCCGCCCAGTCGAAGTCCGCGCCGCCCTCGAAGACGTCCGCGCCGAGCCCGCCGTCGAGGTGGTCGTCACCGGTGCCGCCGTCGAGCTTGTCGTCGCCGTCCTTGCCGATGAGGTCGTCGTTGCCGTCCTCGCCGTGCAGGCCGTCGGAGTCCGCGCCGCCGTCGAGCACGTCGCGCTCGACACCACCCCGCAGCGTGTCCGCGCCGGAGTTGCCGACCAGCTCGTCGGAGCCACCCTCACCGAGCAGCGTGTCCGACCCGGGGCCGCCCTCCAGGCGGTCCGCGCCTGCGCCGCCGCGCAGCTCCTCGGCGGCCGAGCCGCCGATCAGCTGGTCGGCGTGGCCGGAGCCGATCACGACGTCGGTGTCCATGATGTTGTCCGACGGCACCGACATCGGGCCGTCGCCGGCCTCGCCGTCGATCGTGACGCGCACCGGTCCCGTCGCGGCGGAGTAGTCCACCGTGTCGGTGCCGCCCAGCCCGAGGAAGGTCTGCGCGCCCGGACCGTCGATGAGGGTGTCGTTGCCCGCGTCGCCGATGA
>JAPSKJ010000432.1 GCA_031177735.1 Nocardioides sp. | reverse complement strand
GCCACGCGGTCGATCGGGCAGTTCTCCACCCTCTACGGCGGGATCGAGGACATGGTGGTCGGTCTGGAGGCGGTCTTCCCCGGTGGCCGTGTCAGCCGGATCAAGAACGTGCCCCGCCGTGCCGCCGGGCCCGACATCCGGCACGTGCTCATCGGCAACGAGGGCACCCTGGCCTACATCACCGAGGTCACCGTGAAGCTCTTCCGGTGGTACCCCGACACCACTCGCTACTTCGGCTTCCTGGTCCCCGACTTCGCCGCCGGCGTGTCGGTGCTCCGCGAGGTCGTCGTCGCCGGCTACCGGCCCTCCGTGGCCCGGCTCTACTCCCCCGAGGACGCCCGCCAGCACTTCCCCGACCACCCGATGGACCAGAACCTGGTCATCCTCACCGCCGAGGGGCCCGCTCCGCTGGTGACGGCTGTGTCGACGGCCATCGAGGACGCCGTCGGCGGTGTGGAGCACACCCGGCTGCCCGAGCAACGCATCCGGTCGTGGTTCGAGGACCTCAACTGGGGTGCGGACAAGATCGAGGCCGAGAAGAAGACCATGCTCGAGACCGCTCACCTCGGCTACACCACCGAGGTCTCGGTCGACTGGTCCCGCACCGCCGAGCTCTACGAGGCGGTGATGACCCGGATCCGCACCGAGTTCCCGCGGGCCGGGGACCTCACCCTCCTCGGCGCGCACTCGTCCCACTCCTACCAGACCGGGACGAACCTCTACTTCGTCTACGACTACGCGATCAACTGCGAGCCCCGCCAGGAGATCGACCTCTACCACGTCCCGCTCAACGCGATCATCGTCGAGGAGGCTCTCCGCGTCGGCGGGTCGATGGTCCACCACCACGGCGTCGGGAAGTACCGCACGCCCTGGATCCGGGAGGAGCACGGGAGCGCGTACTACGTGCTCGCCGGACTGAAGCGCGCGTTCGACCCCGACAACGTGATGAACCCCGGATCGGTCTACCCCCTCGGCCCGGACGGACTGCCCGTGCTCACCGACGGCGAGGCACCGTGACCGACTGCTTCCTCGCCATCGACGGCGGGTCGCAGTCCACGAAGGTCTCGGTCATCGACGAGACCGGCGTGGTGCGAGCCTCGGCGCAGGTCCCGCTGCGACCCTACGACCTCGGCCCCGCAGGTCGAGCCGTGCACCCGGACGACGACCTGTGGGACACCCTGGGCGTGGCTGTGCGACGCGCGCTCGGCGCCTTCGCCGGTGATCCCCGCGACATCGTCGCGGTGGGTCTGTGCGGGATCCGGTTCTGCCGCGCCCTGATGGACGCCGAGGGCCGGCTGACCGAGCCCGTGCTGAGCTGGATGGACGCCCGGGTGTCGCAGCCGCTGGCCGCTCCCGCGCCGGAGGTCGCACTCGTGGCGAGCGCCGGCGGCTACCTCGCCGTGCGGCTGACCGGCAACCGCCGCGACAGCGCGGCGAGCTACCAGGGCATGTGGCCGATCGACCCGCGGACGCGGGGGTGGTCGACCGATCCGGCCGAGCTGGCTCGCACGGGCATGCCACGGCACCTGCTGCCGGAGCTGGTCGACCCCGGTGACCTGCTCGGCCACGTCACCGCCGAGGCGGCCGAGTCGACCGGCATCCCTGCCGGCCTTCCGGTCTACGCGACCGCCAACGACAAGGCGGTGGAGGCGCTCGGCAGCGGACTGCTGCAGCCCGGCGTCGTGCTGCTCTCGCTGGGCACCTACATCGCGTCGATGACGGTGGGCGACCTCGTGCCGGGCGAGGACGACCGCTACTGGATCAACGCCGCTGCTGTCCCGGGCCGCTACCTCTATGAGAGCGGCGGCATCCGGCGGGGGATGTGGACCGTCTCGTGGCTGCGGCAGCTGGTCAGCGCAGCCGCGCCCGACCTGGTCGACCCCCTTAAGGTGCAGGCCTGGCTCGACGAGGGCGCCCGCGAGGTGCCGCCCGGTTGCGGTGGCCTGATGACCCTGCCGGACTGGCTGGCGCCCGCCGACGCGCCACAGCGGCGCGGGGCCATCGTGGGGCTGGACGGCTCGCACGGCCCCCACCACCTGCACCGGTCGGTCGTCGAGGGCATCGTGCTGACCATGCGCGAGCACACCGACCGCATGGAGGCGGCGCTGGGCCTCTCCCCCGACCGCCTGCTCGTCTCGGGCGGTGGCTCACGCTCGGACCTGATGACGCAGATCGTCGCCGACGTCTTCGGGCGCCCGGTCGAGCGTCCGGCGGTCGCGGACGCGGCCGGACTCGGCGCGGCCATCTGCGCCGCGGTGGGCTACGGCACGCACCCGGACTTCGAAGCCGCGGTGAAGGCGATGTCGCGTCGGGGCGACGTGTTCGAGCCCGACGCCACCGCGCACGCGGCGTACCAGGAGGTGCTGGCGGTGTACGCCGACCTCCGCGGCTTCACCGACCCGCTGTTCCAGCGGATCGCGGACCGGACGGCGGGCGGGAGCTGATCGCTCCCGCCCCACCGGCT
>JAPSKJ010000431.1 GCA_031177735.1 Nocardioides sp. | reverse complement strand
CGCGGGGGCCTGGGCAACGCGGCGCTGGCCAGCAGCAAGCGCAAGGCTCCCGGATTCGCGCTCCTGGGCGAGCCCGGCGAGGAGCGGGTCATCGGCCTCGAGCTCAAGGTCGTGGCCGACGTCGGCCTGGTCGGTTTTCCCAGCGCGGGCAAGTCCAGCCTGATCGCTGCGATCTCACGCGCCCGGCCGAAGATCGCCGACTACCCCTTCACCACCCTGGTGCCCAACCTGGGCGTGGTGCGTGCCGGCGAGGTCACCTTCACCGTCGCCGACGTGCCCGGGCTGATCGAGGGCGCCAGCGAGGGCCGCGGGCTCGGGCACGAGTTCCTGCGCCACATCGAGCGCTGCGCCGCGCTGGTCCACGTCATCGACACCGCCTCCATCGAGCCGGGTCGCAACCCCGTCGACGACCTGGACGTGATCGAGCGCGAGCTGGCCGGCTACGGCGGCCTCGAGGACCGGCCGCGCCTGGTCGCACTCAACAAGATCGACGTGCCCGACGGCCGCGACCTCGCCGACATCACCATCGACGAGCTGCGCGAGCGCGGCCTGCGGGTCTTCCCCGTGTCGGCGGCGTCCGGTGAGGGACTGCGTGAGCTGAGCTTCGCGATGGCCGAGATCGTCGCAGCATCCCGCACCGAGAAGCCGAGCGTGGCCCCGACCCGCATCGTGCTGCGCCCGGCCGGTGCCGACGGTGGCGCCGACTTCACGATCACGCCCACCGACCAGGGCTACGTCGTCCGCGGCACGAAGCCCGAGCGCTGGGTGCGACAGACCGACTTCACCAACGAGGAGGCCGTGGGCTTCCTCGCCGACCGGCTCAACCGGCTCGGAGTGGAGGACCGTCTCCTGCAGCTGGGTGCGCAGGACGGCGACACCGTGATCATCGGTGAGGCCACCAACGCGGTCGTGTTCGACTTCCGCCCCAGCGTCCAGGCCGGTGCCGAGATGCTCGGCCGCCGCGGCGAGGACCAGCGCTTCGACGAGTCGCGCCCCGCCGCCCAGCGGCGTCGCGCGATCGACGAGGCGATGGAGGAGCGCGCCGAGGGTGAGACGCGCGCCGACGTCGCCCGGCGCCTCGACCGGGGCGCCGGCCCGATGTCGTACGAGATCGGCTCGGCCGAGGACCCCGACTGGGCCGAGGACGACCCGGGTCGATGAGTGGTGTTCGGCACGGCGACCGTGAGGTCGTCACCTCAGCGCGGCGTGTCGTGGTCAAGGTGGGGTCCTCCTCGCTGACCACGGCTGCCGGCGGGATCGACCCGGTCCGGGTGAGCGCGCTGGTGGACGTCGTCGCCGCGACGCGCGCCCGGGGTGCCGAGGTCGTGCTCGTCTCCTCCGGCGCCATCGCTGCGGGCCTCGCGCCTCTCGGTCTGTCGCGTCGCCCGAAGGCCCTCGCCGCCCAGCAGGCCGCCGCCAGCGTCGGGCAGGGCCTGCTGGTGCACCGCTACACCGAGGAGCTCGCCCGGCACGGGATCATCGCGGGGCAGGTGCTGTTGACCGTCGACGACGTCAACCGGCGCAGCCACTACCGCAACGCCTCGCAGACCTTCGACAAGCTGCTCGAGCTGGGTGTGCTGCCCATCGTCAACGAGAACGACACCGTCGCCACGAGCGAGATCCGGTTCGGCGACAACGACCGCCTCGCCGCGCTGGTCGCCCATCTGGTCCACGCCGACCTGCTGGTGCTGCTCAGCGATGTGGACGGCCTCTACGACGCGCCGCCGTCGCGGCCGGGCGCCACCCGCATCGAGGAGGTGCGCTCGCTCGAGGAGCTGGCGGGCGTCCAGATCGGCAAGGCGGGCGCGGCCGGCGTCGGCACCGGCGGGATGATCACCAAGCTGGAGGCGGCACGGATCGCCACCGAAGCCGGCATCCCGGTGGTGCTGACCAGCGCCGACCAGGCTGCTGCCGCGCTCGCCGGCGCCTCCACCGGCACGCTCTTCCATCCCACCGGGCGCCGCCGACCGACGCGGCTGCTCTGGCTCGCGCACGCGACCGAGCCGCTGGGCAGCGTCGCCCTGGACGCGGGTGCGGTGCGCGCCGTCGTCGAGCGCCGCGCCAGCCTGCTCGCGGCCGGGATCACCGGCTGCACGGGTGCGTTCCAGGCCGGCGACCCCGTCGACCTGGTCGGCCCAGACGGCACGGTCGTGGCACGGGGCCTGGTGGCCTACGACGCCGACGAGCTGCCCCAGCTGCTCGGCCGGTCGAGCAGCCAGCTGCGTGACGAGCTGGGGGCGGCGTACGCACGCGAGGTCGTCCACCGCGACGACCTGGTGGTGCTCTGATCTTCGCTCGGACGCCGGCCCCGCCGACTGCCCGGACGGCGCGAACGGCCGCTGGCGTGTGACCAGACCGACCGGCAGCCGATGCGGGTCGCCGACACCACGCGCCGTACCCTGGGGATGACATGAGCCGCACCGTCTACCTCGACCATGCCGCGACCACCCCGATGGTCCCCGCGGCG
>JAPSKJ010000430.1 GCA_031177735.1 Nocardioides sp. | reverse complement strand
GGCCCCACGCCGGTTCCGCCAACGCCGGCACCCACGAGACTCGTCGTCGCCGAGGCCGCCAGCGGCCTCGACCACCCATGGGACGTCCAAGCGCTACCCAGCGGCCGACTGCTGGTGACGGAGCGCTCCCAGCTCCAGCTCACCCTGGTCGACCAGGGCGCGGCCACCCCCGTCACCTTCGACAACAGCAGCCTGTGGGCCGCCGGCGAGACCGGCCTGATGGGCCTCGAGCTCGACCCCGACTTCGCGTCGAACCGCCGGATCTACCTCTGTCACGGGTACGACGGCGGCGGCACCGCACCCATCGACATCCGCGTGACCGCGTGGACGCTCAGCCCGGACGACCGCAGCGCCACCCCAGCCGGTGCGCTGGTCACCGGACTCCCGGTGGCGACGAGCGGGCGCCACGGCGGCTGCCGCCTGCTCGTGCTGGCCGACGGCACCTTGTTGATCGGCACCGGTGACGCCGCGAGCACCGCCCACCCGGGTGACCCCGCCTCGCTGGGTGGCAAGACGCTTCGGGTCGACCGGATGACCGGGCAGGCGGCCGTGGGCAACCCGACCATCGCGGGTGCCGACCCACGTGTCTTCTCCCTTCGCCACCGCAACGTGCAGGGTCTCGCCCAGCGGGCGGACGGCACGGCTTGGTCCATCGAGCAGGGCAGCGACACCGACGACGAGGTCAACATGCTCCGACCGGGTGGCGACTACGGCTGGAATCCTGGGTCGCCGTACGAGAGCGGCGACGAGATGACCGACCATGACCTGCCAGGCGACCAGATCGACGCGGCGTGGAGCTCCGGCTCGCCGACGCTGGCCACCAGTGGCGGCACGTTCACCCCGCCCAACTGGGGGCCGTGGGACGGCCGGCTCCTGGTGGCGACGCTGAAGGCCAGCCGGCTGCTCGCCCTGCAGTTCGACACCGCCGGCCGGCTCACCGACAGCGACGTGGTGCTGACCGGCCACGGCCGGCTCCGCACTGCGGTGCCGGGCCCCGGCGGCACGGTGCTGGTCACGACCGACAACGGCGAGGAGGAAGACAAGGTCCTGCAGCTGCGGATGGAGTGAGACTCACGCGGTCCATCCCAGCCACGCTCCCCCGGCGCTGACGCCGGCGAGCCAGACCACCAGCGCAGCGACCGGCACGAACGGCACCCAGCCCGGATGGCGCGTCCACCAGCGGCACGCCACGACGAACAGCAGCACCCACACCGCGATCAGGACGCCGACGGACCAGCCGGGCACGACGAGGCCGCTGGCGGCGTACACGAACAGCATCGCCGCCATCCCCGCCATGCCGACGAACGGCCACGGCGAGACGGGCTCGTTCACCGGTCGGTGCCGCCCGGGGCGTCCGGCTGGACGTCGTCGTTCCAGTCGGGGTCGTTGTCCCACTCCTCGTTGCGCTCCTCGACCTTGTCCAGGGCGCGCGAGGCCTCGGCGTAGGAGCCGTAGGGGCCGAGCCGGTCGCTGTTGCGGCAGCCCTGGACGCCCTCGACGGTGTGGTGCTTGAGGCAGAACCAGTACTCGCTGTCGTCCATGGCCTGAACGTACCCGGAAACCGGCTCGCCGCCCCCGGGTTCAGATCCGCCCGAGCAAGCGCTCCACGCGGAGCACCGCGACCTCGTGGTCGATGTCGCCGCTCATCACCGCGGCCAGCCGCAGGTGAGGCAGCGCCTCCTCGAGCTTCGACTGCCGCTCCAGCGCGCGGCCGAGCGCGTGCCGCGCCCAGACGTCGGAAGGGTCCTCCTCGACGAGCTCACGCAGCTCCGCCTCGGCCTTCTGCAGCTGCGCGCGCAGCAGGTAGGCCCACGCACGCAGGCTGCGCAGCCCGGTGTTGCGCGGGTCCTCCGCGAGCGCCGGCTCGATGATGTCCAGCGCCTCCTTGGGGGCGCGCCGCGCGAGCAGGTCGTGGGCGACGCGGTACGCCGACTCCGGCTGCGCCTGGCTGGGGAAGATGATCGCCGGGGGCTTGAGCTCGAAGTCCATGATTTCCATGCTGCCCCAACAGCACAACGGTCCCGCGGATTCCGCGGCGTCGACCGCTCGTGCTCCGGCGGCGTACGCGGCGATAGACTGCGAGTTCTGCGGATGGGTTGGCCGGGCGATCGCGTCCCGACTTCGGTCGGGTCGAGGAAAGTCCGGGCTCCACAGGGCAGGGTGGTGGGTAACGCCCACCCGGGGTGACCCGCGGGACAGTGCCACAGAGAACAGACCGCCCGCTGGCAACAGTGGGTAAGGGTGAAACGGTGGGGTAAGAGCCCACCAGTCCTCGAGGCGACTCGAGGAGCTCGGCAAACCCCACCCGGAGCAAGATCAGACAGCGCACGATGCGAGGGCCGAAGGCCCGAGCGGAGGCCGGCCCGGCCGAGTGCGCGGGTAGATCGCTGGAGGCCGCCGGCAACGGCGGTCCGAGATGGATGATCGCCCCTCCTTCCGAGGAGGACAGAACCCGGCTTACAGGCCAACCCGTCCG
>JAPSKJ010000429.1 GCA_031177735.1 Nocardioides sp. | reverse complement strand
GCAGCAGCGTGGACTTGCCGCACGCGTTGGGCCCGACGATCACGGTCATCGCCCCGTCGGGTACGTCGAGGTCGACCCCGTGCAGCACCCGCCGGCCGCCGTAGCCGACGACCAGGCCCTGCGCGCGCAGGCGGGCCGCCCGGATCGTCCCGGTCGTCGCGGTCGTCATGGTCATCTGCTCCTCCTCCACTCCCCTGCGAGCAGGGCGATCAGGTAGACGCCGCCCACCGCACCGGTGACCACTCCGACCGCAAGCTCGGTCGGAGCGAAGAGCCGGCGGGCGACCAGGTCGCTGGCGAGCACCAGCAGGGCACCGGTCGCGGCTGGGCCGGCCAGCCCGGGGACGGCCGCACCCGCCAACCGCCGGGAGAGCTGCGGGGCGGCAAGGGCCACGAACGCGATCGGCCCGGTCGCGGCCGTCGCCACGCTGACCAGTCCGACCGCCACCACGACGGCGCCGGTCCGGATCCGCTGGACGGCCACCCCGGCGGCCCGGCACACGTCGTCGCCCATCGGCAGCATGCTCAGCGGGCGGGCCAGCAGCAGGGCCGGCACCAGCAGCACCACCACGGCGACCGCGGTGAGCAGGGCGCGTGGCCACAGCACGGCGTTGAGGCTGCCGGCCAGCCACTGTGCGGCCGTCTGCGCCGAGGTCAGCGAGGCGCGCACGACCAGCAGCGTGTTGACCGCCGCCAGGGTCGAGCCGACGCCGATGCCGACGAGCACCAGGCGCTGGCCGGTCAGGCCGCTGGACCGGGTCAGCCAGTGCACCACGACCGCGGTGCCGAGCCCGCCGAGCAGGGCCCCGAGCGCGACGGCGCGCGTGTCGGCCCCGACGACGATGATCTGCACCAGCGCGCCGGTGGCGGCGCCGGTGGTGAAGCCGATGACGTCGGGACTGCCGAGCGGGTTGCCGGTCACCGTCTGGAACATCGAGCCCGCCACGCCCAGGGCCGCGCCCACCACCGCCGCGGTGACGATGCGTGGCGCACGCACCTCGGTGACGAAGTACGCCGCCAGCGGGTCCTCGCCGGCACCGACCAGGGCCGTGAGCACGTCGGCGGGGCCGAGGCCGTAATCGCCGATCATCAGCCCCGCGACGGCGCACACGGCCGCCGCGAGCACGGTGAGGATCAGCGACACGGCCGTCCGGCGTCGGAACCGCACCGACACCGCCGGGCGGGTCAGCACCAGGACGGTCCACGGGCTGCGCGCGCTCACCGCCGAGCGCCGGGAGGTCCGGATCGTCACAGTGACGGCACCTTCCGGCGGCGTACGACGGCGATGAACACGGGCCCACCGAGCAGGGCGGCCACCACCCCCGCCTGGACCTCCTGCGGCGCGATGACCACGCGGGCCAGGCAGTCGGCAGCCACCACCCACACCGGTCCGAGCACGAGGCACAGGGCAGCCACCCAGCGCTGGTCGTGGCCGACCAGGGCGCGAGCGACCATCGGCACGGCGAGCCCGACGAAGCCGATCGGCCCCACTGCGGCGGTCGCCGAGCCGCACAGGAGCGTGACGGCGAGCATCGCCAGCGCGCGGGTGCGGGTGACGTGCACCCCGAGTGCGCGGCCGGCGTCCTCACCGAGCGCGAGGGCGTTGAGAGCCGGCGCGAGGAGGAGGGCGAGGACGACGCCGACGGCGAGGAACGGTGCGACCGCACCCAGGATGCTCCAGCCGCGGCCCTCCAGCGACCCGGCGACCCAGAAGCGGAACTCGTTGAACGCCTCCTGGTCGGCCAGGATGACCGTCTGGCTGATCGCGGTGAGCGCCGCGCTGACCGCCACGCCCGCCAGCGCGAGCCGCGCCGGGGTGGCCGCGGCCCGTCCCGTGCCGGCGAGGAGGTAGACCGCGACCGAGGCGACGGCGGCTCCGGCGAAGGCGAACCAGAGGTAGAACCAGATGCCGACGACCCCGGAGATGGCGACGGCGAGCACCACCATCAGCGTCGCGCCGGCGTTGATGCCGAGGATGCCGGGATCGGCCAGCGGGTTGCGGGTCAGCGCCTGCATCAGCGCGCCGGCCAGTCCGAGCGCGGCGCCGACCGCCAGAGCCATGACCGTGCGGGGGATCCGCAGGTCGTGCACGACCGTCGCCTCAGCGGAGCCGTCGGGGTCGAGCAGCAGCCGCCAGACGCGGCCGAGCGGGATCGCGTTGGAGCCGACCGACAGGCTGACCACGACCGCCACCAGCAGCACGCCGAGGGCGAGCAGCAGCAACGCGCCGCGGGCCGGGACCCCGGTGGCCAGTGCGTCCGCGCGCGCCTCAGCCACGGGTGCGGCGGGCACGGAGCACCAGCCCGGCGGCCAGGCCGAGCAACAGCACCAGGCCGAGCGTGCCGACCAGCGGGAAGCGGGCCTCCTCGGCGGCGGCGTGGCTGAGGCCGGGCGCCTCGGTGGAGTCGGTCACGGCGTCCGCACTCGGCTCGTCGGTCGGGGCCGGCACCGCTGTGGGCGCCGGCTCGGTCGTGGGCG
>JAPSKJ010000428.1 GCA_031177735.1 Nocardioides sp. | reverse complement strand
CCGATCGGGATGCCGAAGGCGTCCGCCTGGACCATCGAGCTGACGAAGCCCTTCACGTCCTCCACGTCCGTGCGCTCGCCCAGCCCTCGCAGCGCCTCCGACCGGCTGTTACCCAGCTGCATCTCACGCAGTACCCGCGCGAACTCCTCGGCAAGCGGCCCCGAGGTGTTTCGCGCGACCTGCTGGACCGCAGCGTCGAAGCCCAGGCCCGACTCGACGCTGATCGTCATCAGGTCGATCGCGTCGGCGAGCTCGCGCTGGATCCGCTCGGAGCGCTCGTAGGCGCGTTGGTAGAGGTAGAAGTCGGGCGCGAAGAAGCCCAGCGCGAGTGCACCACCCGCCACGAGCACCGCGGTGGGGAGGGACAGGTCCAGCACGAGCGCGACGGCGAGCCCGACCAGCAGGCCCGTCCCCGCGACGAGGACCTTGCCGGAGACGATCTTGTCCACCGTCCACTCGGCCGGGTTGCCGGCCTTGTCGAGCTTGCGCCGGTAGCGCTCGGCGGTGTCGGCGCCGGTGAGCCGGCGACCGAGCCCGAGCGCCCGCTCCCGCAGCGGCTTGATCACGCGGTCGGCGAAAGACGGCTCGAGCTCCCCGCGCAGCTCCTTCGGTGCCTCCGTCATCGCCTGCAGCACGGCGATCGAGCGGTTGATCCCTCCGGCGGGCTGCGAAGGCCCGAGGGCCATCGAGAACAGCACGATGGCCAGGGCGATCAGGCCGATTCCCAGGACGAAGAGCACGAGCATCAGACATCCACCTTGATCAGGCGACTCATCCAGAAGACGCCCAGACCGAGCCACAGCGCGCCGCCGGCGAGCATGATGATGCCCCGCACGTCGGTGAAGAGCGGGGCGACGTAGTCGCCGTTGGTGAGGACCAGGTAGAGCAGGAACAGCGGCGGCAGCAGCGCGAGCACCACCGCTGACAGCTTGCCCTCGGCCGCGAGCGCGGCGACCTGCCGACGGATGTAGGCCCGCTCCCGCATGGTGTCGCCGACGGTGGTCAGCAGCTCGGCCAGGTTGCCGCCGACCTGACGCTGGATCTTGATCGCCATCACCACCCAGCCGAAGTCGCGGCTCTCGAAGCGCTGGGCCACGCCGTCCATCGCGTCCTCCAGGGAGACCCCGAGCCTGGTCTCGACGAGGACCCGCCGGAACTCGCTCGCGATCGGGTCGACCCCGTCACGCACGACGGCGTCGACCGCCTGCTGGAGTGACAGGCCGGCGGTGAGCGACCCCGAGATCAGCTGGAGCGTGTCCGGCAGTGCGTTCTCGAAGCTCCTGCGCCGGCGGGAGCGCTTGAAGCCGAGGTACCACCACGGGATCACCAGGCCGCAGCCGAGCGCGATGAGCCCGATCACCAGGTTGCCGCGCCCCACGAGCAGCCCGACCAGCGTCGCGGCGACCGTGACCGCGGCGTGCACCAGCAGCCACTCCGCCGGCTTGAGCTCGCTGCCGGCACCGTCGAGCCGTTGCGCGATGCGGGCCTCCAGGCTCCGGTTGCGCTCCAAGATGCCCGCCGCGGCGTCCTTGGCGGTCTGCAGGGCCTGTTCGGCGTCGCTGCGCTCGACGGTCGCCTTGCGCCGCCCCGTCGATGCGGTGTACGTCGCGACCAGGTCGGCACCGGTGAGTGGCGCCGTCTTGCGGGGAACGAGGAGGACGAGCAGGGCGAGCAGGCCGAGGCCGACCGCCCCGACGGCGACGTACATGACCCAGTCGGGCATCACCATGCTGCCGCCGCTGGCCGCCACAGGGGCCGGCGGCACAGCGGCGGCGCCGGCCCCGGCGCGGAGCATGGTGAACGCCTGTGCCGTGAGGTCGCCACGCGCTGACGGCATGGTGACGCGGACGGTGCCCTCTGCCGCGGTGACGGAGTCCGGCAGCCGCACGTCCACGAGGACCTGGCGGGCGAGGGCCTGCGCCTCCTGGGAGAACGTCTCGGCGAGCGCGTCGGTGTCGGCGGGCAGCACCCGACCCTCGGCCGCACCAGCCAGCGCCTCGAGTGCCTCCAGCGCGTCACCGGACTGGTCGACGGCGACGACGTCGAGAAGGACCTCCGACTCGGTCACCGCGGTCGTCACGTCGGCGAGGTCGGTCGTGCCGGTGTCGGCACCGTCGGAGAGCACGAGCAGCGAGCGCTGACCCTCCGCACCTGCCACACCGATCGCCGCGGTGACGCCGTCGTAGAGCAGCGTGCCCTGGCTCAGTGTGATCCCGTTGATCACGTCGAGCGCCGCCTGCCGGTCGCGGGAGGGCCGGAGGGGGGTCGCCACGTCACTGTCGAAGGTGACGATGGCCAGGTAGACGTCACGGGGGAGTGCGTCGACGTAGGCCAGTGCGGCCGCCTTCGCGGCCTCGATCCGCTCGCCCTCCATGGAGTTGCTGGTGTCCATGACGAGCACGGCGGTGCGGCGGACGGCCCTGCCGCTCCCGGCCGGCTCGGCGGTCGCCGACGCCTCGGCGCCGTCGACCTGCACCTCCA
>JAPSKJ010000427.1 GCA_031177735.1 Nocardioides sp. | reverse complement strand
GCGAGCTGGGCCTCGTCGTTGGCATCGGCGGTCGATCCGGGGCGCAGGCCGTCACCGAGCGAGAACGCGACGTCGTAGCGCTGGAAGATCTCGCACAGCTCTTCGAAATGGGTGTAGAGGAAGTTCTCCTCGTGGTGCGCCAGGCACCAGCCGGCCATGATCGACCCGCCTCGCGAGACGATGCCGGTGACCCGACGGGCGGTCAGCGGCACGTAGCGGAGCAGTACGCCGGCGTGGATGGTCATGTAGTCGACGCCCTGCTCGGCCTGCTCGATGACGGTGTCGCGGAAGACCTCCCAGCTGAGTCGGTCGGCCTCGCCGTTGACCTTCTCCAGCGCCTGGTAGATCGGCACGGTGCCGATCGGGACGGGGCTGTTGCGCAGGATCCACTCCCGGGTGGTGTGGATGTCGTCGCCCGTGGAGAGGTCCATCACCGTGTCGGCTCCCCAGGTGATCGCGTGGGTGAGCTTGTCGACCTCCTCGGCGATGGAGGAGGTGACGGCGCTGTTGCCGATGTTGGCGTTGATCTTCACCAGGAACCGGCGCCCGATGATCATCGGCTCGCTCTCGGGGTGGTTGACGTTGGCGGGGATGATGGCCCGGCCGGCCGCGACCTCGCTGCGCACGAGCTCCACGTCGCACCCCTCACGGGCCGCGACGTAACGCATCTCCTCGGTGACGACACCCGACCGCGCGTAGTGCATCTGGGTGACGTTGCGGCCCCGCCGCGGGCGGCGTTTGGTGCCCTGCCACTGCTCGCGAGCAGCACCTCGGCGGACCGCGGCACGGCCGTCGTCGAGGAGCTGGCTCGGCCGGCCGTCGTACTCCTCGGTGTCGCCACGGCGCTCGATCCACGGCGCCCGCAGGGCCGGCAGGCCCACCGCCGGGTCGCTGCCGGGACCGGAGGTGCAGTAGCGGTCGAAGGTCTCGCCGTTGGTCAGCGTGACCCGGGTGACGGGGACGCCGAGCTCGCCGAGCTCGACGCGGGTGTGGGCCGGGTGGACGGTGGTCATGCGGATCCTCCTGCTGGGGCGAGATGGGCGATGGGCCCTCGACCGCGGCCGAGGGTCCAGGTGCTGCTGCGGTGGAGCTGTCGGGTCGTGTACGCCGCCGCCTGCTCGCAGGCGGTCGGCAGGTCGTGGCCGTGGGCCAGGTGGGCGGCGAGAGCCGCGCTGTAGGTGCAGCCGGTGCCGTGGTCGTTACGGGTGTGCACCGCGTCGTGCCGCAGCGGCACGGCCGGTGCGCCGGGCAGTGCGAGCCAGTCGGTGCACACGTCGGCGACTCCCCCACCGGTGACGACGACGGCCGGACCGCGATCGGCGAGCACGGCGGCCAGCTCGGCCGGGTGACCCTCCCGGCCGGCCAGGGCGCGGGCCTCGTCCAGGTTGGGCGTCACCACGGTCGCCACGGGCAGCATGTGCTCGACGTAGGCGCGGACCACCTGCTCGTCCCCGAGCACGGCGCCGGAGGTCGCCACCAGCACCGGGTCCACGACCAGCGGACGGCCGGCCAGGTGCTCGGCGACGAGCCGGACGGTGGCCGCGCTGCCGAGCATGCCGGTCTTCACGGCCGCCACCGGGAGGTCGCCGAGCACGGCACCGACCTGCTCGACGACCACCGCGGACGGCACCGCGTGGATGGCCCGCACCGCCGTGGTGTCCTGCGCGGTGACCGCGGTGACGACGCAGGCGCCGTGGACGCCGAGGGCGGCGAAGGTGGCCAGGTCCGCCGCCAGGCCGGCAGCGCCGCCGGAGTCGGTGCCGGCGACGCTCAGCGCGACCGGCGGGTTCATGCCACCGCTCCCAGCAGGAGGCGGGCCAGGGCCGTCGGGTCCTCGGCCCGCATGAGGGCCCCCATGACGGCGACGCCGTGGGCGCCCGCGGCGACGGCCCGCTCGGCGTCGGCCGGTGTGGTGATGCCGCCGAGGGCGTAGACCGGGACCGTGTGGCCCGCGAAGGCGTGCGCCGGCACCGGTGGCCCGTAGCCCGGCTTGCTCGCCGTCGGGGCGAAGGGCGAGAGCGTGACCCAGGCCGCTTCGTCGGCCGCGGCGGCCCTGACCTCGTCGGCGCTGTGGCACGACCGGCCCCACGGCGTCCCGTCCGTCGGGGAGTCCTGGTCGGCGGCGAGGTGCACCGCGGTGGCGCCGGCCACGGGCCGACGCGCCGCGATCACGGTCAGCCCGCGCGCGGCGAGCCGCTCCGCGAGCGCACCGCGCTGGTCGTCGGAGAGATCGAGCTCGCGGAGCACCACATGGGTGAGCCCGCCGTCGGCGCACGCTGCGAGCGTCGCCTGGAGCGAGCGACCCAGCGGCAGCTGTGCGCGATCGGTCAGCACCAGCACGCGCGGCATCACGCGATCCGCCCCGTCATCGGGCTCGACGCCCGCGCCGCCGCGCGGCGCGGGATCCGCCCGGCCAGCCGGGCGGCGTACCCCGCCTCGACGGCCAGCCGCAGCGCGCGGGCCATCGTGACGGGGTCGTCGGC
>JAPSKJ010000426.1 GCA_031177735.1 Nocardioides sp. | reverse complement strand
TCGATCCCGAAGGCGAGGCCGGACACCACCGGGTGGCCGGCCCGGCAGCAGACCGCGGCGATCTCCGCGGCGACGTCCGCGCCGTAGGTCGTCGCCGCGCGCGACCCCACGACGGCGACCGGCCGGCCCAGCTCGTGGAGCCGCACCGGCCCACGCACCCACAGGCCGATCGGCGCCCCGCCGAGATGTTGCAGCGGCTCGGCGTCGGCGAGGTCGTCGAGGGCCGTCGGCCACTCGACGTCACCGGGCACGATGAAGCGGATGCCGAGCCGGGCGGCGCGCTCGAGGTCGCGCTGGGGCTCGATCTCGGCCAGCCGGACGCCGGCGTCGTTGCGGATGTCGCTCGCGGTGCGCGCAGACCTGATCTCGTCGAGCAACCGGCTCGCGCCGAGCTCCTTCAACGCCGCCGCCGGCCGGAGGTCGCCGGGCTCGAAGAGCTGGTTGAGGACGACCCGGGCGAGCCGGTCCTCCTCGGTCGACGCGCTCATCCGGCCGCTCTCCGCTGCACGCTCGCCAGAGTCAACGGCTCGCCGGTGCGCAGTCGGATCGCGGTGTCGACCTCGTGCTCGCCGGGCCGGCTGACGCCGGCGAGGTCCGCGACGGTCCAGGCCAGCCGGTGCACCCGCACCGCTCCGCGCCGGCTGAGCTTGCCGTCGTAGACCTGGTCGGTGATCTGCTTGTGTTGCTCGACCGGCAGTGGCCACCGCTCGAGCAGGGCAGGGCCGGGCGCCTGTCCGTTGAGCCGCCAGCTCATCCCGGCGAAGCGCTCCGCCTGGACGGCGCGCGCTCGGACCACACGCTCCCGGATCTGCGCGCTGGTCTCGGTCGCGGTGAAGCGGTCCACCTCGTGCGGGCGCATCGGTCTGAGCCGACGCAGGATGTCGACCCTGTCCGACACCGGCCCCTTGATCCGGCGGTCGTACTCCATCAGGTCCGCCTTGCGGCACTCACACCTGCTCTCGCCCGGTGACGGGTGGTAGTTGCCGCACGGGCACGGGTTGGATGCCAGAACGAAGAGGCAGCGCGCCGGCAGGGTGACCACCTCGTCGCCACGGGCCACGGTGATCTCACCGCTCTCCAGCGGCTGGCGGAGTGCGTCGATGACGTCGGTGCGGAAGAGTGGGAACTCGTCGAGGAAGAGCACCCCGCCGTGGGCGAGGCTGATCGCCCCGGGTCGTACCCGACCGTGACCGCCGCCCACGATGCTCGCCTTGCTGGCGTCGTGGTGCGGCGCTGAGAAGGGCGGGCGGCCGGCGAGGCCGTCGGCGGGATCCAGCACACCCGCGAGCGAGCGGACCGCGGTGAGCTCGAGCGCGGCCTCCTGGTCGAGATCGGGAAGGATCCCGGGGATCCGCTCGGCGATGCTCGTCTTGCCGCAGCCCTTGGGGCCGGTGAGGAGCAGGTGGTGTCCGCCAGCGGCAGCCACCTCGACGGCGTAGCGCGTGTCGGGCATCCCGAGCATGTCGGCCATGTCCACCTCGTCGAGCCGCTCCTCCCCTCGCCAGGTCAAGAAGTTTCGGCCGGACAGCGGCGGCACGGCCGGCGCCAGCGGGGGGAGCTCACCGCGGAGGGTGGCGACCACCTGGGCCAGCGACCGCAGGCCGACCACCTCCATCTCCGTCACCATCTGTGCCTCCCCCGCCTGCGGCTCGGGCACGACCACCCGCCCGAGACCCCGCTGCTTGGCGGCCAGCACCATCGGCAGCACCCCGGTCACCGCGCGCAGCCCGCCGTCGAGTGCCAGCTCGCCGATGAACGCGGTCTGCGCGAGCGCACCGGGCGGCACGACGTCATTGGCACCGAGCACCGCGACGGCGACCGCGAGGTCGTAGTGTGAGCCGTTCTTGGGCAGGTCGGCCGGTGAGAGCAGCACGGTGATCCGGCGGGTGGCGGGCCAGTCGAGGCCGCTGTTGATGATCGCCATCCGGACCCGCTCCCGGCCTTCGTTGAGTGCGGCGTCGGCGCGGCCCACCACGGTGGTGCCGACCTGGCCTGGGGAGACATCGGCCTGGACCTCGATCAGGTGTCCGACCGCGCCCTGGAGCGCCACCGTCCGCGCCGTGGCGAAGCCCATCAGACGATGCCGGCGACGTGGTCGACCACGGCGGCGCCACGGTCGGACTTCAGCACCCCGACGACGTCGATCCGCACGTGCGGCGGGCGCAGGCCACGCTCGGAAGCCCATCGCTCGGCCAGGCGCCGCAGCCGCTGCGCCTTCGCCTCGTCGACCGCCTCGTGCGGCGTGCCGAACTCCACCCCCGACCGGGTCTTGACCTCGCAGACCACGAGCATGTCGCCGTCGCGCAGGACCAGGTCGACCTCGCCCTCCTCGCAGCGCCAGTTGCGCTCGAGCAGCAGCATCCCGCGCTCCTCCACGAGATAGCGCTCCGCCACCCGCTCGCCGTATGCACCGAGCGCCTGCCGGCTGGCAGCCGTTGTCGTCATCGCCTCTGACCTCCGTCGCTGGTCGTGTCCTCTCGAACGTGAGGACCAGCAT
>JAPSKJ010000425.1 GCA_031177735.1 Nocardioides sp. | reverse complement strand
GCGGCCCGCACGTTGGCCGAGCTGGTCGAGAGCGGTGTCGAGTGAGGCACGGCTCTCGGCGGCGTACAGCTCCTCGGGCGGGTTGATCGGCCGGCCGATCCGCTCGGCCAACCAGGCCAGGTCGCGCTCGGCGCCGCCCTGATCGGCGTCCATGCTGCCCGCCCCGGAGAGGTTCGAGGCGAAGATGCCGGCCGCGGAGCGCGGCAGGAAGTCCTCGTAGACGATCGGGTCGATCTCCAGCCAGCCGCCGGCGACGAGCTCGGACGGCGTCGCCCCGGCGGGCGGAGCGCCTTCAGGCCGCTCGGGCGCGGGACGATAGGTGAAGTAGCCGAGACCGAGGTCGTGGAGCTCCCGCTCGGTGCGCGGGAAGTAGTCCGCCCAGCGCTCCTGGTCGGCCATGGCCCGGTCGAACCGGTCGCGACCCGCGGGAGTGAGCGCGATCCCGCGGGCCTCCACCTCGCCGAAGCGCACCCGCATGGTGCCTGCGACGACCGAGCCGTCCGCCTCGCGATACCTGCGGGGCTCGGCGAGCGCCCGGAACGAGGTCTGCCGCAGGAGCACGTCGGGGCCGTCCCAGCGCGGGGGTCCCTGGATCTGGTCGATCATCTCGATCCCACGCGCCTGCATGCTGGCGTAGAGGTCGTCGATGTCGAGCACCCGCGGAGTGAGGTGGTTGATGTGGGTGGTCCTCACGCCACCGATGTCGGCGGCGACGCCGGAGACGCGTTCCAGCTCGTCGTGCCAGGAGCGGTCGACCGGCTCGTCGGAGAGAGCGAACGACGCGGTGGCGAGGTCGAGGAACCGATCCGCCTCGCCCTCGGTCAGAGCGCCCTCGGTGTCCGCTCGATCGGCGAGGGCGAGCAGCTCAGCCGGGAACAGCTGCCGCGCGGCGATGAACCGCTTGAGTCGTGCCTCCAGGTCGGCGTCGAAGAACCGTCGATCCTCGGGCACCAGCATGCTGGTGAACACCCGGAACGGGTTCTTGGCCAGCTCCTCGCGGTCGGTGGGCCGGAACGCCGTCGAGATGACCGGTATCGGCTGCGGGTGGGCGTCACGCAGGTCGTAGAAGCCCGTCGGCGCCATTCCGAGGGCACCGAAGATCCGGGCCACCTGGGCCAGCTCCTCGGGGCTGCCGACCCGGATCGCCCCGTGTCGCTCGGCGGTGACGCGCCCGATCGAGCCCAGCCGCTCGGCGTCGGCCCCGTCGCGCTCGAGCACCCGGCGGTTGACCTCCTGGGAGACCTCCAGCAGGGTCGTGTACGCCGGCACCTCGGTGCCGTACAGGTCGGAGAGCCGAGCCGCGAACCGGGCTCGCAGGGTGGTGGCGTCGACGGTCATGCTGTTTCCCTCACTTCCCTGAGCGCAGCTGCCCGCGCAGCTGCATGGCGGTGCGCACCCGCTCCTGCGCGAGCATCTGGGCGGCCTCGTGCGGACGCACCCCTCGGCGGCCGGCCTCCTCGAGCACGCTGGTCACGTTCGCGCGGATCTTGGCGGAGATCATCGGGAACACGGCGGCGGCATCGACGGCGAACGGGCTGTGCCGGGCGTCCATCGCGTGCGCCGCGGCGACGATGCCCCCGGCGTTGGCGATGAAGTCGGGCACCAGGGCGATGCCGCGATCGTGGAGCACCTCCTTGGCCGCCTGGGTGGTGGGCATGTTGGCGCCCTCGACGACCAGCCGTGCGCTGGTGGTGGCGGCGATGTCCTCGTCGACCACATCCTCCCGGGCAGCCGGGACCAGGACGTCGGTGTCGACCTGCAGCACCGACTCCGGCGAAGCAACCGGGGTGCCGTAGTGGTGCACGCAGGCGTCGCCGTGCTCTCGGCGAAGGGCGAGCAGCCGCGGCGTGTCGAGCCCATCGGCGTCAGCGACGGCACCCTGGGCCGTGGCGACGGCGACGACGACGGCGCCGAGCTCGACCAGCCGCTCGACGACCGCGAACCCGACCGCGCCGAAGCCCTGCACGCTCACCCGCGCACCGGCCATCGGCAGTCCGACCGCTTCCGCGGCGGCTTCGGTGGCCTCGGCGACGCCGTAGCCGGTGACTCCCAGCTGGTCGTAGGGCAGCCCACCCAGCGCACGCGGCAGGCCGACCGCCGCGCCACGATCGCCGAGCTCGTCGGCGAAGATGGCGGCGTCGGCCTCGCTGAGCCCCATGTCGAGGCCGAAGACGTACTCGCTCGGCACCTCGTTGTGAAGCGCCCGTGCGAACGCACGCAGGACGGCCTCCTTGTCGTGCGCACCGGGGTCGCCCAGGATGCCCGCCTTGGCGCCGCCGTGGAACAGGTCGACCGCCGCCCACTTCCACGTCATGGTGCGCGCCAGCCTGGCCACTTCCTGGACGGTGAGGGTCGGGCTCATCCGGGTCCCGCCCTTGGCCATCCCGCGGGCGGTGTTGTCGATGACCAGCACGCCCTTCATCCCGGTCCGGCGGTCGGAGACACACACGATCTTTTCGGGACCCCACTCGTCCATGAGGTCGAACGCATCACTCAGCACG
>JAPSKJ010000424.1 GCA_031177735.1 Nocardioides sp. | reverse complement strand
GCGCTGGCCGACGCCGGTCTTCCGCGCTCCTCGAGCCGGGTCTTCGGCGCGCTGCTGGCCGATGAAGACGGCCGGATGACCGCTGCCGAGCTCGCCGACCTGCTCGGCGTGAGCGCTGGCAGTGTGTCCGCCGCGGTGACCTACCTGACCCGCGCGGGCATGATCCGCCGCGAGCGTGAACGCGGCTCCAGACGCGACGTCTACGTGGTCGACGACGACGCCTGGTGGGGCGCGATGTCACAGCACGACCGCGTCTACGCGCCCATCCGGTCAGCCTTCGCGCAGGCCTGCGACCTCCTCGGCGACTCGCCCGCCTCGGCGCGCCTGGCACTGTCGCTCGACTTCTTGCGGTTCCTCGAGAAGGAGCTCGACGGTGTGCTCGAGCGCTGGGAGCAGCACCGCCGTGAGCGAGGGTTGCCAGCGAAGCGGGAAGCCGACTAGTCCCCGGCGTTCCTCACGTCGACCTCGATCGCCAGCGCATCCCGGACCGCCTGCTCGAGCACGCCGCGGCGCGGGTCGGGCACCGGAAGCCACCGCGCGTCCGGGGCGAGCCGGGTCAGTCGCGGGTCGGCCAGGACCTCCTCGACCGCGGTGCGGTCACCGCCGGTCACCACCGCCTCGACACCGGCCAGGATCCGTGCCGCGTGGTCGGCCGCGGCCTCGTAGGCCTGCCGCGCCTGGTTGTCCCGACGGCGGGCGAACCGCTGCTGGCTCTGACCTCCCGCTTTGGTGCGTCCCTGGACGTGCCGCTGCCCGACCTTGCTGTCGGTCATCGTGCCGCGGCGGAGCCTGGCCACGGCGAAGCCGCCCTTGCGCACCAGCAGCACACCCCAGTCCTCCGGCGCGGCGAGTGCCACCGCGAGCGCGGCCGGCTCCGGTGCGCCGGAGTAGTCCTCACCGAACGGCAGCCGGGCGCTGAAGGTCGATCCGTCGGCAGCCGTCCCGCGCAGGGCGCCGCCAGCGACCGTCAGTTCGGCTTCGCCGTGTCGATCCGCGAAGTTCGCCACCCACCGCTCGATGCGCTCGGCGGGGACGAGGATGTCGGGCATGGGTCATGAGACTAGGGCCCGCCACCAGCCGCGCCGGCCTTAGCGCGCCGTCGGCGCGCGCTCCATCCACACGTTGTCCGGGCCGCCGAGCTGGTCGGCATCGCGGTGCGTCTCGACGAACCCGTGCCGGTCGTAGAACGCCCGGGCGTCCACGTTGCCGTCCATGTGCGCGAGTCGGACGGTCCGGCCGTGGGCCGGTCCGTGCAGCACGGCGTGCAGAAGCGCGCTTCCCACGCCGGCGCGGTGCACCTCGGGCAGGACGTAGAGCTTCCACAGGTCGAGCACGCCGTCAGTGACGGAGTACGACGCCATCCCGACGAGCCGGCCGTCCAGCTCGGCGACGAGCACGCGACCCTGCGCGATCGAGGTGGCGGTCAGCTCGCGGCTCCACCAGCGGGCCAGTCCGGCCTCGACGTACTCGCGGCCGGCGATCTCGGTGTAGGTGGCACGCCAGGCGGCATGCCCGATGCCGATGACGTCCTCGAGATCGTCCGGCACAGCCGGGCGGACGATCGGGTGTGCGAGAGACACGGCCCGACCGTAGCGCGGACCGGCTGCTACTCCTGGTAGAGCACCTCGAGCCGCTCGAGCACCACCGGCATGTCGGTGCTGAACCCGCGATCGTGGGCGGCGTACTCGGTGAAGTAACGCTGGTGCACCCGGCGCCACTCCTCCAGCGTGCGATCGCCCTCGCCCTCGGCGTGGGCGTGGGCCTCGTCGACCTCGTCGAAGGGCACGACCGAGACCTCGGTCGTCCCCACGAGCGCCCGGGGAGCGCCCGAGCCGTCCAGCACGATGCCCAGCGAGCCCCGCTCGGGCACCGGCTCGCCGGTGACCTCGAAGTCCCACAGCGCCGTGGCGGTCGCGGTCTTGGTGCCGGCGAGCACGAGCTCGAGCAACGCGTCCGCTTGGGCCGGGTTGCCCCCGAACCACCACGCCGGCGGCTGCACGGACTCCAGCGCACCCGGCCCGAAGTAGCCGGGCATGCTGCCGAGCTTGGCCCGGCGCTTGGCCCGCTCCCAGAAGGCGGTCACTGCCGCCTCGTCGGGCTCGATGGCGGAGGCGATCTCGGACATCAGCGGCTCAGACGTTGAAACCGAGGGCGCGCAGCTGCTCGCGGCCGTCCTCGGTGATCTTGTCCGGGCCCCACGGCGGCATCCAGACCCAGTTGATCGTCACGTCGCTGACCATGCCCTCCAGCGCGCTGTCGGTCTGGTCCTGGATCACGTCGGTCAGCGGACAGGCGGCGGAGGTGAGCGTCATGTCGAGCACGAGCTTGGACTCCTCGCCGATGTGGACGCCGTAGACGAGGCCGAGGTCGACGACGTTGATCCCCAGCTCGGGGTCGACGACGTCCTTCATCGCCTCGGTGACGTCCTCCACGGTCAGGGTCGCGCCCTCGGCCACCGTGGTCGTCAGCGCGACGGGTCCCTGGGCGTGGTCGTGGGAGTGCCCGTG
>JAPSKJ010000423.1 GCA_031177735.1 Nocardioides sp. | reverse complement strand
GGTGGTACTCGAACGGCACGCCGAGCTTCTGCGACATCATCGTCGTCATCTCGACCGACCAGCCCTTGACCTCGCCGGCCTCGACGTACTCCTCCGGAGCCCAGTCGCCGTAGACGGCGACGTCGACGCCCTCGGCGAACTCGGCGGGGACGGCCTGCGCCAGTGCGTCGACGACCGTGGTGGTCGCCGGCGCCTCCGGCTCGGGGTTGGTGCCGGAGCCGGACGAGCCGGAGCCGGAGTCCGAGCCGCAGCCGGCGAGCAGGACGCCGGCAGCTACGACGGGTAGGAACCTGGTGAACTTCATCGTGCGATCTCTCTTTCCTGGTCGTCAGATACTGCCAACGTCTGCGAGGTGTTGAGTCCGAGCGCGCCGAGCGTGCGGCACACTTCGGCGGCGAGATCCGCGGCGGCTGCCAGTGACTCCTCCGGCGCCTCGCCGCGCCCGATGCCGACGAGCATGCGCGCGATGTAGGCGTCGCCCGCCCCGAGCGTGTCCACCGCCTCGACCGATCGGGCCGCCTGGTGCCACTGTCGACCCGGCCGCCAGTGCAGCGCCCCATCGGCCCCTCG
This sequence comes from Nocardioides sp., assembly GCA_031177735.1. GTDB lineage: Bacteria > Actinomycetota > Actinomycetes > Propionibacteriales > Nocardioidaceae > Nocardioides. Next base: position 1,941 of record JAPSKJ010000423.1, on the reverse strand, counting down.
GGTGATCGTCACGGTCTCCACCCCGTCGGCCAGCAGCCGGCGGGCGTAGGCGTCCAGGGCGGCCGGGTCGTGGCCGGCTCCCGAGAAGAAGGCGTGCGAGACGAACGGCACCAGCCCGGCGGCGTACTCGTCGTCGACGTGGGTGTCGAAGTCGAACGAGACGGGCGCGGTGCGCCGCAGCCGGGGCAGCTCCCGCTCCAGCGCGGAGGAGTAGCTCGTGTGGATCAGGGAGGCTCCGGAGACGACCTCCCACTGCGCCGCTGTGAGGCGAAGCTGGCTAGCTCCGCGGTCGAAGTCGCCGAACTCCCGCTCACCGTCGCGGTGGTGGATCACGGCGTAGCCGGTCGGCGCGCCCGTCGTCACTGCTACCGCGGAGGTGTCCAAGCCTTCACCGTGGAGCGCGTCGATGAGCCACCGCCCGGCGGCGTCGTCGCCGACGCTGCCGACGTAGCGGACCGGCTCCCCGAGCCGGGACATGTGGACGGCGACGTTGAGGCAGTTGCCCCCGATGGAGGTGACACCTCGGTCGACGAGGATGTCGACGATGTTGTCGCCGACCACCACCGGCATCATCAGTAGTCGACCTTCCACATGTACTTGCGGGAGATGAGCGGTCGCTCGGTGGCGGCTTCGACGTGCTGGGCGAGCCGGGCGATGACCGAGCTCGCGAAGAGCAGTGCGGACACCACGCCGCGGTGCTCGGGCGCGACGCCGTCCATCGGCAGCTCGGTGCTGTCGAGCACCAGGGCGTGCTGGGAGTAGGTGCGGGTGAAGGTGGCAGCGCGCTCGGCGATCGGGCGGGAGTGGTCCTCGCCCACCAGGACGACGACGGCCGTGGACTCCTCCACCATCTCGTGGGTGCCGTGCAGGAAGTCGTTGCCTCCCGACGGCACCGCGATGAGGTTCTGCATCTCCATCAGGTAGCAGGCGGCGAAGGTCTCCGCGGCACCCTCGTTGGGGCCGCTGCCGACCACGAACACGTGGCCGGCGTCCGCGATCTCGGCCGCGATCCGGGTGAGCTGGTCGTCCCAGACGGCGTTGGTCTCCCGGAAGACCGGCCCGAGCGCACGCAGGACGTCAGGGGAGGGAAGCCACGACGGCACCGCCTGCTGGGCGCTGAGGATCTCGTGCGCGATCGCGGCGAGCAGCACCTGCTTGGCCTCGACGCCGTTGTGGTGGGCCACGACACCGCCGGCGGCGCGGGCGCACTCGTTGTCGTCGTTCTGGCAGACCAGGAGCACCGGGGCGCCGTGCTCACGCGCGAAGGTGATCGCCTCAGCCGTCTCGTGGGTGGTGCCGTGGGTGGAGGAGGCGATGACGAGCGCCTGCGGACCCAGACCGGCCGGGTGGCGGGCGACGAACTCTGCCGAGTTCACGGCGATCACCGGGATCGGGGACGCCTCGAGGAGGAACGCCATCGCGCCGAACATGTAGAGGGAGCCGCCGCAGCCGACCAGGTAGATGACCGAGGTCTGCGGGCCGAGGTGGTCGCCGACGAACTGCTGGACCGTCTGCAGCGAGCGGCCGCTGGCCGCGTCGACCACGTCGAGCTCCATGCCGTCCTGCATGCCGACGACGCCGCGGCCCTGAATCTTGCGTGCCAAGGTGTGCACCTTTCGTGTGAGATCGTTCTCAGGTTCGAGCAGTCTCGGCGTGCCGTCGCGACGGTGTCAAGGGATTCCAGAGATCGATCTCACATTTTTCCTGGACGAAACATCCCGGCGCAGAGGAGGCCAAGCGATGCTTAACGTCCTCCCACACAAGCGCGGTCTCACGCTCTGGCCTGGATCTGGCCGACCCGGTGAGATGGAGGACGTGCTGAGTGATGCGTTCGACCTCATGGACGAGTGGGGTCCCGAAAAGATCGTGTGTGTCTCCGACCGCCGGACCGGGATGAAGGGCGTGCTGGTCATCGACAACACCGCCCGCGGGATGGCCAAG
>JAPSKJ010000422.1 GCA_031177735.1 Nocardioides sp. | reverse complement strand
CAGCGTCCACGGCGACTCGCTCAGCACCGGCAGTGCGCACCCGTCCTCATCGATGACCCGGTGCCCGTCGGGGGTGCTCGCGACGGCGGCCCGGAGCACCACGGGGGCGCGGCCCGCCCACGGGTTCTCGGTCCACAGCTGTGCGAGCCGGCTGAGCGCGCCGGTCACGTCGGTCGCGCCGGGAAGGTTCGCGACGGTGCCGGCCGGCACCGGTTCTTCGGCGAACAGCGCCCGCCGTGCGCCGCGGCCGGGGTAGCGGGCCATCGCCACCTCGAGCCGGGTGCCGACCAGCTGCGGCACCGGCAGGGGCTGCATGCCTGCCGAGAAGTCGAGCACCTGCACCAGGTCACCGGTGTCTTCGTGGCGGAGCCAGGTGCGCTGCTGCTGGAGGCGGCCGTCGTAGGAACGGTGCGCGCCGAGCACCTGCCAGGTCCCCTCGGCGCGGTCGCCGGCGCGGACGTCGTCGGTCGCCATCGCCCAGCCGACGTAGGTCCGCAGGTCGGCGCGGCTGTCCGCGTCGAGGTCGTCCCAGCGCCGCCAGGCCGCGACGGCGGTCCACCAACGACCCACCTCGGCCAGGAGGTGCTCGGCCCAGTCGGCCCGACGGTTGACCTCGGCGGCCATCTGCCGCACCCGCTCGGCGAGCCCGGGCAGCTGCGCGTCGACGAGCCGGGCCGCGGCGGTGTCCCACCAGGCCCACGGCTGCCGCCGGGCCGCGGCGGTGCCGCCTCGGACGAGGTCGGCGAGCCAGAGCGCGAGCTCCTCCATCCCGGACGACATGGTGGCCATCCGCTCCGCCGCCCGCTTGGCCCGGGCCTCCGGGTCCGGGGCGGACTTCGCGACGCTGCTGCTGCTCGCCGCCCGGGCGGAGCGCTCGGCCGCCCAGGCGTCCGCGAACTCGGCCGGCCGCGGCAGGTCGGCCACCGCGCCGTCGCCGCGCACCCAGAGCAGCAGCAGCGCCAGCGCGTGCTTGCACGGGAACTTCCGGCTGGGGCAGCTGCACCGGAACGCCGGGCCGGAGAGGTCGACCGAGACCTGGTACGGCGTCCTCCCCGACCCCTGGCACTTGCCCCACACGAGCGTCTCGGTGCTGCCCGTCTCCGACCACGGCCCCGGCACAGCGAGCCGGCGGGCGGCTGCCAGGGACGCCTGGTCGGGCGCTGCCTTCTCGACGGCGGCGAGGCTCCAGCGGGACATGGTGGGAACATCCTGACCCGCCGCTGGTCACCACGACAGCGAAACCGGCCGTGCCAGGACCGATTTCGTCCGTGGTCACCGTGGCCGGTAGCCTCCTCCGCGGAGGTATCGCCTAGTGGCCTATGGCGCTCGCTTGGAAAGCGGGTTGGGTTAACAGCCCTCGGGGGTTCGAATCCCCCTACCTCCGCCACAGGAAACGGTCGCCGACCAGCACGAACGCCGCTCCCACCCGGATCCGGGTCGGGGCGGCGTTCTGCGTCTGAGCCCGACAGCCGGGGCCGGTTCGGGCTGGGCCACGCGCGGCAGGTCGGCGGCGTCCGACACGCGGGTCGGCCGGCGTGTCGCGACCATTTCCCCCGCTCAGGTGGCCCTGGTGGCCGATCAGCAACTTGATCGTCGGACCGGTCGCCGACGAGGCCGGCCGCTGGGTCACCGGCTCAGCGCCGCCGGGTGAGCACCGGCCGCAGCAACAGCGCCAGCAGCAGCGCACCACCACCGGCGAGCCCCCACCACACCGCCGCGCTCCGGGTGCCGGCGAGCACGTCGCGGGCGCGCGGCGGAGCCTCCGCGCGGACGTCGACCGGCTCCGGGACCGTCTGCTCCACCGAGCCGTCCTTCGCGGGTCGGAGCGGGCGGGTGACCGCCTCGGCGGGCTGCACCACGCCTGCGCCGAGGAAGCGGCCCCGGACGTCGTCCCGGCCCGACGCGGTACGCACCAGGCGCGTCACCAGCTGGGCGGCGGTGTCGCGGGGGTGCGCGGACTTGATCAGCGCGAGCACGCCGGCGACCTCGGCGGTGGCCCAGGCGGTGGACACGGTGTCGATCACACAGGTGCCGCCGTTGAGCGCGTAGGACACTGCTCCGACGGTGGGCGCTGCGACGTCGGTGGCGGAGTTGGCGAGCACGGTGGCCGTCACGTCGACGCCGTCCGGTGCGGTCGCGGAGACGGCGACCGTCTTGTCGTAACCCGCCGGGAAGCTGCTGGCGGCGGCGTCCTCGTCGCCGTCGTAGGTCGCGAAAGCCTCGGCGTCGGGCTGGTCGTCGGTCGGCCGGTCGCCCGAGGCCGCGACGACGACGGTGCCCTGCTGCCAGAGCCGCTCGACCGCCGCCTTGATCCGGTCGTCGGGTCCGACCCGCACCGGCACCGCGACGATGTGGGCCAGGCCGGGCTGCGAGGCGAGCCACTCCAGGCCGCCGGCCACCCGGTCGGCGGCGGGCGGCAGCTCACCCTCCTGCTGCGGCCGCAGCGAGTCGTAGACCCGCACGTCGATGAGCGAGGCCGCCGGCGCGATGCCGACCGGCTTGCCGTCGGCACGGGGTGCTCCGGCGATCAGGCCGGCCAC
>JAPSKJ010000037.1 GCA_031177735.1 Nocardioides sp. | reverse complement strand
CCTTCACGACGAGGCCGCGGACGGAGTACGGGCGGCCGAGCGCCTCCGCGGCGCCGGCGACGTCGCCTGCGGCCAGGCACGTGCGGACGTAGGTGGAGGACCACACCTGCGGCCCGCCGTCGAGCGGAATGCCCTCGACCACGAAGCCGTGACCGGCGCCGAAGTCGGCCAGGCAGGCGACGTCACCGGCGGCACGGTGGCCGTAGCGGAAGTTGGCCCCGACGACGACGTGGGCGGTGTGCAGGGTCTCGAGAAGGACCCGCTGGGCGAACTCCTCGGGGGTCCACTGCGCCATGTCGCGGTCGAACGGCAGCGCGAGGACGAAGTCGGCGCCGGCCTCGCCCAGCAGATCGGCGCGGACCTCGAGGGTGGTCAGCGTGGTCGGGGCGTGCTCGGGGCGCAGCACGGCCATCGGGTGCGGATCGAAGGTGACGGCCACGACCGGCAGCCCCCGCTCGTCGGCGACCTCGCGGGCCCGAGCGAGCACGTGACGGTGACCCAGGTGCACCCCGTCGAAGTTGCCGACCGAGACGACGGTCCCGGACAGGTCGTCGGGCACCTCGCCGAGAGTTCGCCACAGCTGCACGTCGGCCACGATATCGGGACCTATCCGGTGAAGACCGCGACGGGGCGCGCGATGGACGACTCCCCCGCCTTCGGCTCGTAGAGCGCCAGGAACTCCCCGTCCGGCGCGAAGACCGCGGCGAGGCCCGGCAGGTCGAGCTCGAGCCGGCGGCCGACCCGCACGTCGCCCGCCTGACGTTCGTCGAGCTCGACCGCCGGGAAGGCGGCTCGGGCGGCGTCGGCGATCGGGACGACGGCGTACTCCTCCTCGAGCGCCTCGAGCGTGCGGGCGAGAGTGAGGTCGTAAGGGCCCACGGCAGTACGCCGCAGCGCAGTGAGGTGCCCGCCCACGCCGAGCCGCGCACCGGTGTCACGGGCGATCGCCCGGATGTAGGTCCCGCTGGAGCAGCGCACGGAGATGTCGACGTCGAGGGTCTCGACCCGGCCGTCCACGGACCGCGACGCACGCAGATCGCGCACCACCAGCTCGTGGATCGTCACCGGTCGGGGTCGGAGCTCGACCGCCTCGCCGGCACGAGCCAGGGCGTAGGCGCGCTTGCCGTCGACCTTGATGGCGCTGACCGTGCTCGGCACCTGCTCGATGTCGCCGACCTGCGTGGCCAGCGCCGCCCGGACCGCTTCCTCATCGAGATCCCCAGCGCCGAGCGCGCTGACCTGCTCGCCCTCGGCGTCGTCGGTGGACGTCGCCTCACCGAGACGGACGGTGGCGTCGTAGGCCTTCTCGGTCAGCATCAGATGGCCCAGCAGCCGGGTGGCGCGTTCGACCCCGACGACGAGGACGCCGGTGGCCATCGGGTCGAGGGTGCCAGCATGGCCCACCTTGCGGGTGCCGGCCAGGCGCCGGACCCGCGCGACCACCGCGTGCGAGGTGAGGCCGCCGGGCTTGTCGACGACGACCAGCCCGGATGGCGCGGACCGGCCGGACGGCGGGCTCACGCTCGGTCGTCGTCCTCGTCGAGGTCGCCGAGGTCGTCGTCGTCGAGGTCGTCGTCGTCGTCGAGGTCATCGTCGTCGTCATCGTCGTCGAGGTCGTCGTCCTCGAGGTCGTCCTCGTCGTCCCAGTCCTCGTCGAGGTCGTCCTCGTCACGGGGCTTCTTGTAGGGGTCCGGGTCGCCGGCGTACTGCTCCACCCGGCTCGCCGCGACCTGCTCGTCGAGCTGCCGGGCGCGGGCCAGCACCTCGTCGAGGTGCCGGGCCGACTCCGGCAGGGCGTCGTGGATGAAGGTCAGTGTCGGCACGTGGCGCATGCCGAGCTGCTTGCCGACCTCGGAGCGGATCAGCCCCTTGGCCGACTCCAGTGCCGCGGCGGTGCCGGCCAGCTCGGCCGGCTCGTCGCTCATCGCGGTGTAGAAGATCGTCGCCTGCTGGTTGTCGCCCGACACGCGGACGTCGGTGATGGTCACGAACCCGACGCGCGGGTCCTTGATCCGCCGTTCCAGCATCTGCGCCACGATGACCTGGATCCGGTCGGCGATCCGGCGTGCCCGCGGGTTGCTCATGTCTCTCACTCTCTCAAAAAAGCGGTCTCCCTCCTCCTCCGCCCGGCGCCCGGTGCCGTCTGGACTGACGACACGGCGGGCGCGGCGAGCGAAGGAGGAGGGAAGGCAGCATCTAGAAGGGCGCTGGGCACGCACGCGCGCAGCGAGCGCCGTTCAGGTCAGCCGCGCGGGATCTCCACCATCTCGAACGCCTCGACGATGTCGCCGTCCTTGATGTCCTGGAAGTTCCGCAGGACCAGACCGCACTCGAAGCCCTCGCGGACCTCGGAGGCGTCGTCCTTCTCGCGCTTGAGCGAGGCCAGGTCGAGGTTGTCGGCCACCACGTTGCCGTCGCGGATGACGCGAACCTTGGCGTTGCGGCGGATGACACCGTCGATGACCATACATCCGGCGATGTTGCCGATCTTCGAGCTGCGGAAGATCGCGCGGATCTCGGCGCGGCCCAGGGTGCGCTCCTCGAACTCCGGCTTGAGCATGCCCTTGAGCGCGGCCTCGATCTCCTCGATGGCCTGGTAGATCACCGTGTAGTAGCGGATCTCCACGCCCTCGCGCTCGGCCAGCTCGGTCGCCTTGCCCTGCGGGCGGACGTTGAAGCCGATGATGATCGCGTCGGAGGCTGCGGCCAGGTCGACGTTGGTCTCGGTGATGGCACCGACACCGCGGTCGATGACCCGGATGCCGACGTCGTCGCCGACGTCGATCTTCGCCAGCGCATCCTCGAGCGCTTCGACCGAGCCGGACACGTCGCCCTTGAGGATGAGGTTGAGCTCCTGGCTCTCGCCCTTCTCCATGGAGGCCATGAAGTCCTCGAGCGTGCGGCGGACGCGACGCTTGGCCTGCATGGCCGCACGCTCACGAGCCTCGCGCTTCTCGGCGATCTGGCGGGCCATCCGGTCGTCCTCGACGACCAGGAAGTTCTGACCCGCACCGGGAACGGCGGAGAGACCGAGCACCATCGCCGGACGCGCCGGGGTGGCCTCCTGGATCTCCTTGCCGTACTCGTCGAGCATCGCGCGGACACGGCCGTGGGCGGGGCCCGCGACGATCGAGTCGCCGACCTTGAGCGTGCCGCGCTGCACCAGCACCGTGGCGACCGGACCGCGACCGCGGTCGAGGTGCGCCTCGATGACCAGGCCCTGAGCATCCTGGTGCGGGTTGGCACGCAGGTCCAGGGAGGCGTCGGCCGTCAGGACGATCGCCTCGAGCAGCCCCTCGATGTTGAGGTTGGACTTGGCCGAGACGTCGACGAACATCGCGTCGCCGCCGTACTCCTCGGGGACCAGGCCGTACTCGGTCAGCTGACCACGGACCTTGGTCGGGTCGGCCTCGGGCTTGTCGATCTTGTTGACCGCGACCACGATCGGCACACCTGCGGCCTTGGCGTGGTTGAGCGCCTCGACCGTCTGCGGCATCACACCGTCGTCGGCCGCGACCACGAGGACCGCGATGTCGGAGGACTGCGAGCCGCGGGCACGCATGGCCGTGAACGCCTCGTGGCCGGGGGTGTCGATGAAGGTGATCCGACGCTCGTTGCCGTCCACCTCGGTCGCCACCTGGTAGGCACCGATGTGCTGGGTGATGCCGCCAGCCTCGCCGGCCACGACGTTGGCGTTGCGGATGGCGTCGAGCAGCCTGGTCTTACCGTGGTCGACGTGACCCATCACGGTCACGACCGGCGGACGGATCTCGAGGTCACCCTCGTCGCCCTCGTCCTCACCGAACTCGATGTCGAAGGACTCGAGCAGCTCGCGGTCCTCGTCCTCGGGCGAGACGACCTGGACGACGTAGTTGAGCTCCTCACCGAGCAGCTCGAGGGTCTCGTCGTTGACCGACTCGGTCGCGGTGACCATCTCGCCGAGGCTGAACAGCATCTGGACGAGCTGGGCTGCGTCGACGTTGATCCGCTCGGCGAAGTCGGTCAGCGACGCGCCGCGGGGCAGCCGGACAGTCTCGCCGTTGCCCTTGCGGACGCGGATGCCGCCGATCGTCGGGGCCTCCATGGCCTCGAACTCCTGGCGACGCGCCCGCTTGGACTTGCGACCGCGGCGCGAGGGCCCGCCGGGACGACCGAAGGCGCCCTGCGTGGTGCCGCGCTGGCCGGGACGGCCACCGCCACCGGGGCGACCGCCGCCAGCGGGACCACCGCCGGGACCGCCGCCGAAGCCGCCGCGACCGGGCGCACCGGCGCCGGCACCGGCGCCGGCGCGGCCGGGACCGCCCGGACGGGCACCGCCCGGGCCGGGGCGACCGGGCGCACCGGGGCGACCGGGACCGCCGGGGCCGCCGGGGCGGGCACCGAACGCGTTGGGGTTCTTGGGCATCATCGCCGGGTTGGGGCGCGGCATGCCCGGGCGCGGCGCGGCGCCGCCCTCCCGAGCGGCCGGCGGACGCGGCGGACGCTGGGCCTCGCCCGGGGCCGGGGTTCCCTCGCGGGCGGCGGGAGCCGCCGGACGGCGACCCATGCCCTGGCTGGAGGAGAACGGGTTGTTGCCGGGGCGCGGCGCGCCCGGCTTGCCGACCGGCCGTGGCGCCGGCTTCGGCGCACCCGGTGCGGCTGGGGCACCCGGAGCGCCCGGGGCGCCGGGAGCCTTCGGGCCGGGGGCCGGGGACTTGGGAGCGGCAGGCGCAGGAGCGGCGGCCGCGGGGGCTGCGGGGGCCTCCGGGGCAGGCGCAGGCGCGGGGGCAGGCTTGGGAGCCGGCCTCGGGCCTGGACGCGGTCCAGCGGGTGCCGGTGCAGCCGGCGACGGGGCGGCGGGTGCGGCGGCGGCAGGCTTCTCCGGCGTCGCGGCGGCGGCAGGGGCCGCCTCGGCCTTCTTCTCCGGCGCCTTCTCGGCGTTGCCAGCGTTGTCGGCCTTCTCGGCGGCCGGCTTCATCTTCGCGAGAAGCTCGGCACCGTAGGTCGCTTCGAACTTCTTCACCGCAGGCAGCTCGATGCTGGACGATGCGGTCTTGGCGAACTCGCCGATGGCGCCCAGCTTCTCCAGCGCTTCCTTGCTGGTGATGCCGTACTGCTTGGCGAGTTCGGAAACTCGGGTCTTGGCCACAATTCTCCTTCTGGCCACAGACCCGGGTCATCCGGGGATTGCTCTGTGACCGTTAGTGGTTGGTGAACATGCTCATCGCGAAGTACTCATCGAGTGCTCATGAGCTGTTGCTCCAGTTCCTGGTCGGTGTTGATCACGCTTCGATCATGTGGTGGTCGGTGAGTCGACGTACGCGGCTATCGGGGCGGTGGGCAGCCCGGCGCCGAGCCGAAGGGCCCGGGCGAAGGCTTTCCGCCGCACCGCGAGCTCGTAGCACTCGGTCGTGGGGTGCAGGTGCGCCCCGCGACCGGGTGCGGTGGCCGACGGATCGGGCACGACGGCCGGCTGGCCGTGCGCATCCGTGCCGGCGGTCACCCGCAACAACTCGCGCTTGGCAGCCCGCTTACGACACCCGACACAGGTCCGAACAGGGCCCTGAACTGGGGTTTCGTCATGACGTGCCACCGAACAGTCACTCTACCGCGTCAGTGGTGACGATGACGAACCGGGGCGCGCCGCGGGCGGCGGGATCAGGGACTGTCGCCGCGTAGGGCGTCGAGGAGGATCGGCCACAGCGAGCGCCCGAGCCCGGCGTCGGCGACGGGTGTTCCGCCGCGCGCCAAGTCGGGCCGCGGAGGCGGCGGGACCTCACCGGGCAGCAGCAGGTGGTGGCCGGCCTCCTCGGCGGTCACCACGGCGGTGGCCAGCCCTGCGGCGGCCCGCCGCTGCTCGATCCGGTGCGCGAACTCCACCGACGGCCACACGGCGTCGTCGCCGCCGGCCGCGAGCACCACGTCTCCCCCGATCCGCTCCACCGCGATCCGGGCGGCGGGCACCCGGTCGGCGTAGGTCTCCAGGGAGCGCCGGTAGCCCTCGACGAATCGCGGCGGGTCGGTGACCGGCTCCCAGTCGTCGTCGTAGGGCACGAACGGCAGCGGCTCACCGGCGCGGGTCCACGAGGAGCGCTGCGGTCGCTCGGTCGACAGCGCGGCCCAGACGACGTCGGTCGGCGCGAGCCCGACCACCGCATCGATCTCGGGGTAGGCGGCCGCGAGCAGCAGCGCGGCCTCGGCGCCCTTGGACGAGCCGACGACCGCGAGCCGGTCGCACCGCTCGTGGAGCATGGCCAGCACGTCCTCGAACGTCTCCAGCGGCACCCGGTCGAGCTGCTCGGGCACCCCCGGCGCACCGAAGTAGCGCAGCGACGCCGCGGTCATCCCCTCCCCGGCCAGCAACCGGCAGCGGTCGACCTCGACCCGGCCGGACGACCCGGCCAGCACGAGTACGCCGACGGTCGCGCCGCCCTCGACGAGGACGCCGTCCGGGGCGCTGAGGGAGTGCTCCCGCATCACGCCGGAGGGGCGATCGGCGTCTCCTCGTCGGAGCGGATGTCGATGCGCCAGCCGGTGAGTCGCGCGGCGAGCCGGGCGTTCTGGCCCTCCTTGCCGATGGCGAGCGAGAGCTGGTAGTCGGGCACGACGACCCGGGCCGACTTGGCCGCGGGGTCGACGATCTCGACCGAGCTGACCCGCGCCGGCGACAGCGCACTGGCCACCAGGGTGGCCGGGTCGTCGGACCAGTCGACGATGTCGATCTTCTCGCCGTGCAGCTCGGCCATGACGTTGCGGACGCGCTGGCCCATCGGGCCGATGCAGGCGCCCTTCGCATTGACACCGGGCACCGTGGACCGCACGGCGATCTTGGTGCGGTGGCCCGCCTCACGGGCGATCGCTGCGATCTCGACGGTGCCGTCGGCGATCTCGGGCACCTCGAGCGCGAACAGCTTCTTGACCAGCGTCGGGTGGGTGCGGCTGAGCGCGATCTGCGGGCCGCGCATGCCCTTGCGCACGCTCATGACCAGGCACTTGATCCGGTCACCGTGCTCGTAGGTCTCCCCCGGCACCCGTTCGCTGACGGGCAGCAGCGCCTCCAGCTTGCCGAGGTCCACCATCACGTCGTCGGGGTTGCGGCCCTGCTGGATGACCCCGGAGATGATGTCGCCCTCCTTGCCGGAGAACTCGCCGAACCGGATGTCGTCCTCGGCGTCCCGCAGCCGCTGGAGCATGATCTGGCGGGCGGTCGTGGCCGCGATCCTGCCGAAGCCGTCGGGGGTGTCGTCGTACTCACCGACGACGGCGCCCTCCTCGTCGACCTCCGCCGCGAGCACGGTCACGTGGCCGGTCTTGCGGTCCAGCGAGACCCGCGCCTTCTCCTGCGCGCCGGGCGTCTTGTGGTAGGCGGTGAGCAGGGCCTGCTCGATCGCCTCGACGAGGACGTCGAAGGAGATCTCCTTCTCGCGTTCCAGCATCCGCAGGATGCTCAGGTCGATGTCCATCAGGCCTCTCCTGCCTCAGTGTCGTGGGAGTCGTCGGGGTGGTCGGCGTCGTCGTCGAGGTCGTCGACCACGTCCTTGCGGTTGAACTCCACCTGCACCAGAGCCTTCGCGACCTCGGTGTAGGAGACCCGGCGCGAGGTTCCGGAGACGTCCAGGGTCGCGGCGTCACCGTCCGACTCGCCGATGCGACCGACCAGGGTGCTGCCGTCGGTGAGCACAGCCTTGACCAGGCGGCCGCGGTTGCGCCGCCAGTGGCGCGGCAGGGTCAGCGGACGGTCGACTCCGCGAGAGGTCACCTCGAGGGTGTAGGGCTGCTCGCCCATCACGTCGGAGGCCTCCAGGACGCGGTCGACCTCCCGGGTCGCGTCGGCGACGTCGTCGAGCGTCACTCCGCCGTCCTTGTCGACGGCGACCCGGAGCACGCGTCGCCGGCCGGCGGGAGTGATCTCCACGGCCTCGACGTCGAGCCCCAGTGCGCGCAGGGGGTCGGCGAGCTCAGCCTCGATCCGGCCCCTGACGTCCTGGCCCCCAGAGCTGGGGTTGGCAGTGCTCACGGGTGGGAGACCTCCCTGTGCTGTTGTGGGGTGCAGTTGTCGCCCGCGCGGGTCTCCCCGAGCGGCTGTCGGACCACCTTATCGGGCGATGGCCTAATCTCACGCCGTGCCGATCGCCCTTCCACCGACAACCCGACGCGGCCTGAGCGGGCTCGCTCTCGGTGCGGCTGTCGCCGCGGCGGCCAGCGGGTGTGACCTTGACGACGTGCGAGCGCCCGAGAGCGTCCCACGGACCGAGGGGTCCGGGGCGCCACCGGTCGAGGCGGACCCCGACGAGGTGATCGTCGAGCGGATCGTCGCCGCCCTCGGCAGTGCTCACGCCGCGACGGTGGCGGCCGCCGCGGACGCCGGTCTCGCGGGCCTCGCCGCGCCCTTCCAGGCACTGCACGAGGCACACCTGGCCGCACTGGATGCCGCCCCGGTTGCGACCGCTGCCCCGGCACCGGTCGGGGTGGCGGCGCTGCGCACGGTCGAGAAGGCACTGCAGAAGGACCTCGCGACCGCCGCCCTCGAGGTCGCCAGCGGCCCGCTCGCGCGTCACCTGGCTGCGATGTCGGCCGCGGTGGCGCAGCTGGTCTCCCAGGTCCCGGCGGGCCTGCGGTGAGCACCGAGCCCGACCGGCTGCAGCGCGTCCTCGCCGACGAGCATGCGGCCGTCTACGTCCTCGGGGTGCTGGGCGCCCAGACCTCCCAGTCGGCCCAGCCGGCGCTGTACGCCGCCGTCTCGGCCGCCTACGCGATGCACCGCGCGCGCCGGGACCATCTCATCGCGACGCTCGCGGACCAGGGTGCGGCGCCGACGGCGGCCGCTGCGGCCTACCGGGTGCCGGCCGACCTCAGCACCCCTGATCAGATTGCCGCGGCGGCCCGCGCCGTGGAGGAGGGGGCGGCAACGGCGTACGCCTCGCTGGTGGGCAGCAGTGTCGGCGAGATCCGTGCGTGGGCGATCCGCGCGCTCACCGACGCGGCGGTGCGGAGCCTCGGCTTCGGGGCGGTGCCGAGCGCGCTGCCCGGCGTGCCGCACTGACCGACCGGCCGAGAGCTGGCCTCGTCGGGGGCCTCGAGGACCCGCGGAAATGGAGAGCGGCCGGTGAGACTCCGGGGCGGGGAACTCCCGAGACGTTCCCCGACTACCGCAGTCTCACCGGCCGAGTGGGCCTGGACACGAGGCCTGAGGGAGCCTGCCAAGAGTTTTGGGGACCAGCGGCTTCTTCCCTCGTGCACAATCATGCAGCCTCGGGAAGCGGAGCCCTACGCATGCGCCCCCTCAGGTCCTTGCACTGCAAGAAGTTGCAAAACGAGCGCCGGTCACCGGTGCCATTCCGCGACGATCCGGCGGACCTCAGCGAGGGAGTTCGCCACGGCATCGGGCACGCCCTCGGTGTGGCCGATCTGCTCGGCCGGGATGGCGCTGTGCGGGATGTGGATCGTACGCAGACCAGCGTTCTGCGCGCCCCAGACGTCGTCGAAGAGCCGGTCGCCGACGTAGACGCACCGGGCCGGGTCGCTCGCGCCGACGGCCTCGAGTGCCGCGGCGAACGCATGCGGGGACGGCTTGGTCCAGGCGATCTCGGAGGTGTAGACGTCGCCGTCGATCAGGTGCGCCACGCCGTCGCGCTCGAAGAAGCCGACGTGCCAGGCCCGTGGCCAGATCGTGTTCGACAGCACCCCCACCTTGATCCCGTGCTCGTGCAGCCAGGTGAACAGCGGCGCCACCTCGGGGTCGGTCTGGGTGTGCGGCAGCCAGAACTCGTAGTACGCCGTGAGCAGGTCCGGGTCGTGCTCGAGACCCGCGACGTCGAAGAGGTCCGCCACGGTGGCGCTGCGCTGCTGCTCGCGCGACCAGCCCCACACCACGGAGCCGGCCTCGTGGAGCCGCTTCGCGTGGAGCATCCGGTCGTCGTCAGCGGACGGCGTCGCGACGACCGCCGCGGCGAGGGCGAGCGACTCGGCATGGAAGTCGACGTCGTGCCACCGGGTCAGCGTGCCGCCCCAGTCGAAGATCACCGCGTCCACCGTCACGCCGCGCCACCCTAGCGGCCCGTCACATGTGACCGGTGTCGAGGAACCGCTGGTGCCAGCCGAGCGCCTCGTCGAGCAGGTGCGGCGTGTGGCGGGCGTGCGGCCGTGCGGTGCGGGCCCGGGCGACGTAGTCGTGCAGCGCGTCGCGGTAGTCGGGGTGCGCGCAGTGGTCGATGACGCGCTCGGCGCGTGCGACCGGCGACAGCCCGCGCAGGTCGGCCAGGCCCTGCTCGGTCACGATGACGTGGACGTCGTGCTCGGTGTGGTCGACGTGGCTGACCATCGGCACGATCGACGAGATGGCACCCCCCTTCGCGGTCGACGGCGAGACGAAGAAGTTGAGGAACGCGTTGCGCGCGAAGTCGCCACTGCCGCCGATGCCGTTCATGATCGAGCTGCCCATGACGTGGGTCGAGTTGACGTTGCCGTAGATGTCGGCCTCGATCATCCCGTTGATGGCGACGACGCCGAGGCGGCGCACCACCTCGGGGTGGTTGGAGATCTCCTCGCTGCGCAGCAGGATCCGGCCCTTGTAGCCGTTGACGTCCGCCATGAACCGACGCACGCCGTCCGGGGACAGGCCGAACGACGTGGCCGACACGCCGACGAGCTTGCCGCTGTCGAGCAGGTCGAGCAGGCCGTCCTGGATCACTTCGGTGTAGGACGTCAGGCCCTCGAACTCCGAGTCGACCAGCCCGGCCATCACCGCGTTGGCGACGTTGCCGACGCCGGACTGCAGCGGCAGCAGGTTCGTCGGCATCCGGCCCACCCGCACCTCGTGGCGGAAGAAGTCGACCAGCAGCTCTGCCATCACCCGGCTGTCGTCGTCGAGCGGCTTCAGCGGGGAGTTGCGGTCGGGAGCATCGGTCTCGACCACCGCGACGACCTTCGCCGGGTCGACGCGCAGGTAGGGGTCGCCGATGCGCTGCATCGTGGAGGTCAGCTGGATCGGCGCGCGGTGCGGCGGCAGGCGGGTGCCGTGGTAGACGTCGTGGAAGCCCTCGAACTCCCGTGGCTGCCAGCGGTTGACCTCGAGGATGACCTTGTCGGCGCGGTCGAGCCAGGTCTTGTTGTTGCCGACGCTGGAGCCGGGCACGAGGAGACCGTTGGGCAGGATCGCGGCCACCTCGACCACCGCCACGTCGAGCGGGCCGTAGAACCCGAACCACATGTGCTGCGCGGAGTGCGACAGGTGCGTGTCGACGTACTCCACCTCACCGTCGTTGATGAGGGCACGCAGCGCTGGGTCGGAGTTGTAGGGCAGCCGCTTGGACAGCCCGTGGGCGCGCGCCAGCACGCCGTCGACCTCGGGCGCCGTCGAGGCGCCGGACCACAGCTGCACGCGGAAGTCCTCCCCGCGGGCGTGCGCAGCCTCGATGCGAGCCGCGAGCGCGGCCGGCACCGCCTTCGGGTAGCCCGCGCCGGTGAAGCCGCTGATGCCGACGGCGTCTCCAGGACGGATGTGCGCCGCGGCGTCCTCGGCCGTGGCGACACGGGTGCTCAGGACAGGACAGTCGATCCGCGACACTCGCCGGCCCCGTCAGGCGCGGGCGAGGGCGGCCAGGTGGGCGACCGCCTGCTCGACCGGCACGTCAGCACGCTCGCCGGTGCGCCGGTCCTTCACCTCCACGACGCCGTCGACGAGCCCGCGGCCCACGGTGACGATGGTCGGCACCCCGATCAGCTCGGCGTCCTTGAACTTCACGCCCGGGCTGACCTTGCCCTCGCGGTCGTCGTACAGCACCTCGACGCCGGCGTCGCTCAGCTCGCGGGCGAGCCGCTCGGCGGCCTCGAAGACGGCTGCGTCCTTGCCGGCCGCGATCAGGTGGACGTCCGCCGGGGCGACGTGCCGCGGCCAGCACAGGCCGACCTCGTCGAGGCTGTTCTCCGCGATGGCCGCCACCGCGCGGGTGACGCCGATGCCGTAGGAGCCCATCGTGACGGTGACGAGCTTGCCGTTCTCGTCGAGCACCTTCAGGTCCAGCGCGTCCGCGTACTTGCGGCCCAGCTGGAACACGTGGCCCATCTCGATCCCGCGCGCCGACTCCAAGGTGCCCTCGGCACAGTTCGGGCAGGCGTCGCCGTCGCGCACCTCGGCGGCCTCGATGGTGCCGTCGGGGGTGAAGTCGCGACCGGCGACCAGGTCGATCACGTGCTGGCCGGCGGCGTCGGCCCCGGTGACCCAGCGGGTGCCCTCCACCACGCGCGGGTCGACCAGGTAGCGGATGCCGGACTCGCCCTTCTCCCCCAGCACGCCCGGGCCGATGTATCCCTTGACCAGGGCAGGGTGCTTGGCGAACTCCGCCTCGTCCATCGGCTCGACCTCGATCGGCTCGAGCTGGCCCTCGAGACGCTTCTGGTCGACCTCGCGGTCACCGGGCAGACCGATGGCGAGCGGCTCGCGCGTGCCGTCGGGGTGCTTGAGCACGACGAGGACGTTCTTGAGGGTGTCGCCGGCGTGCCAGGGACGGTCGGTCCGCGGGTACCGCTCGTTGAGGTGGGCGACGAGCGTGTCGATCGTCGGGGTGTCCGGGGTGTCCTCGGCGTGGGCGGCCGGCGCGTCGTCGTACGCGACCGGCGCCGGCGGGCGCACCTGGACCGCCTCGACGTTGGCCGCGTAGTCGCAGCGCGTGCACCGGACGTAGGTGTCCTCGCCGACCGCGGCCGTGGCGAGGAACTCCTCGGACCGGGAGCCACCCATCGCGCCCGAGGTGGCCTTGACGATGACGTAGTCGAACCCGAGCCGGTCGAAGATCCGGACGTAGGCCTCGCGGTGCTTGGCGTAGCTGGCCTCCAGACCCGCGTCGGAGACGTCGAAGGAGTAGGAGTCCTTCATCGTGAACTCGCGCCCGCGCAGCAGGCCCGCGCGGGGTCGCGCCTCGTCGCGGTACTTGGTCTGGATCTGGTAGAGCGAGAGGGGCAGGTCCTTGTAGGAGGAGTACATGTCCTTCACCAGGAGGGTGAACATCTCCTCGTGGGTGGGACCGAGCAGGTAGTCACCGCCCTTGCGGTCCTTGAGCCGGAAGATGCCGTCGCCGTACTCCGTCCAGCGGTTGGTGGCCTCGTAGGGCTCCCGCGGCAGCAGTGCGGGGAAGGTGACCTCCTGCGCGCCGATGCCGTCCATCTCCTCGCGGATGATCGCCTCGATCTTGCGCAGCACCCGCAGGCCGAGCGGCAGCCAGGTGTAGATGCCCGGAGCGGCGCGCCGGACGTAACCGGCGCGGACCAGCAGCCGGTGGCTCGGCACCTCGGCGTCCGCGGGGTCCTCGCGCAAGGTCCGGACGAACAGGGTCGACATCCGCAGGGGCGTGGGCATGCGCACAGGGTACGGGCGGCGCCGGGCCGCCCGGAAACCGGATTGAGGGTGCGGCAACCTATCGTCATGGGCATGCGTCTCCTCGGCATGGACTTCCGACTCGGCGTCGCCGCGGCCCTCGCGGCGAGCACCCTGGCCCTGCTTCCCTCGGCGGCTTCGGCGGCCGAGGAGCGGGTGCGCATCAACCCCAGCACCCTGCCCGTCGGGCCCGAGGTCACCGTGCCTCACCTGGTCGGCTCGACGGTGGTCGACGGCGAGCGCCGGATCGAGGTCGACGCCGACCACGCCGAGCTGCTCGGCAAGACCGGATCCGCCTACGTGCTCGCCACGGCTGAGGACGGCGGCGAGGACACCGTGCAGCGACTCTCCACCGACGGCACCCTCACACCGCTCGTGACCGGCCCGACCGCCTGGGCCACCCAGCTCTCCGACGACGGCCGCCTGCTGGTCACCGCCGCACCCAAGCGCAATCGCACCCGCCTGGTCGTCCGCGACGCCAGCACCGGCACCGTGCTGCGTCAGCAGCGGCTCCCGGGCGCGGTCGACGTCGTGACTGCCCGCGGTGACACCGTGCTGCTGAGGTCGTGGGGCGCCTTCGGCACCTGGCGCTACGACGTCGACACCGGTCGACGCGAGCGGCTGCTCCGCTTCCCGGCCGGCACCGCCGACCTCGCAGCCGACCGGATGAGCTACTTCACCGCCGACCCGTACGACGGCGGCTGCACCGTGGTGACCAAGGTGTCCGACCCGACCAAGCGGCTGTGGCGCTCCTGCGAGGCGCGCGTCCAGGCGTTCTCCCCCAACGGCCGCCGGATCGCGACGGTCCACCTGCTCTCCGACGGGCCCGGCCCCTCGGTCGTCAACGTGCGGACCACCCGGGGCAAGCCGCTGGCCGTGTATGAGTCCTACGTCTTCGGTGAGATCTTCTGGGAGACCAACAAGGCGCTCATCCTGGGCGCCAACAGCCGCCAGCAGTGGGCGCTGGTCCGCTGCGAGGCTG
>JAPSKJ010000421.1 GCA_031177735.1 Nocardioides sp. | reverse complement strand
GGCAGCTTGATCGTCGGGCAGTCACGCCAGAGCCGCTCGAGGGCGTAGAACTGCCGCTCCTCCTCGTGCTGCACGTGCACGACGACGTCGCCGTAGTCGATGAGCACCCAGCGGCCGTCGCGTTCGCCCTCGCGCCGGATCGGCTTGGCGCCGATCTCGCGGAGCTTGTCCTCGATCTCGTCGACGATCGCCTTCACCTGGCGGTCGTTGCTGGCAGAGGCCAGCAGGAACGCGTCGGTGATGGCGAGCTGCTCGCTGACGTCGAAGGCGACGATCTGCTGGGCGAGCTTGTCGGAGGCCGCGCGGGCGGCGGCGGTGACGAGCTCGATGGCGTGGTCGGTGGCGGTCATCTGGGATCCGTTGCTGTTCGGGTGTGGTTCAGGGCGTCTGCTCCACCGGGGTGTCCCGGTAGAGATCGTGCTTCGCGATGTACTGCACCACGCCGTCGGGGACGAGGTACCAGACCGGTTCCCCCTTGCTGTGCCGCTCACGGCAGTCGGTCGAGGAGATCGCGAGCGCGGGGATCTCGATCATGGTGACCCGGTCCGCCGGGATCGCGGCGAGCGTCGCGTCGTCCATGGTGTACCCGGGCCGGGTGCACCCGACGAACTGGGCGAGCTCGAAGAGCTCCTCGGCGTCGCGCCAGGTGAAGATCTCGGCCAGTGCATCGGCACCGGTGATGAAGAACAGCTCCGCGTCGGGCATCTGCGCGTGCAGGTCACGCAGGGTGTCGATCGTGTACGTCGGCCCCTCGCGCTCGATGTCGACGCGGCTGACGCGGAACCGCGGGTTGGCAGCGGTCGCGATCACCGTCATCAGGTAGCGGTGCTCGGCCGGCGAGACCACCCGCTGCGACTTCTGCCAGGGGTCGCCGGTCGGCACGAACACGACCTCGTCGAGGTCGAACCACGACTGCACCTCCGAGGCCGCGACCAGGTGACCGTGGTGGATCGGGTCGAAGGTGCCGCCCATCACCCCGACGCGGCGGGAGGCCGTCATGCTGCCATCACGAGGTCAGGAGTGCTCGCGCCCGGCGCCGAAAGCCATCAGTGCGCCGAGCATCGCCAGCAGGATCAGCAGGGTGACCCCGCCGATGATCCACTCGGTGCCGTCGGTGCCGTGGTGCTCGGCCGTCTCGGAGGCGGCCAGGACGAACGTGGAGAGCATGCCCCCACCCTACCGGTCGCCGCTCCCCCGCGCCGTGCCAGGGCTGAGCGCGGGGTCGGCACTCAGCCGCGGACGTGGCCGTCGCCGGTGACGATGTACTTCGTCGAGGTCATCTCCGGCAGGCCCATCGGCCCGCGCGCGTGCAGCTTCTGGGTGCTGATCCCGATCTCGGCACCGAACCCGAACTCGCCGCCGTCGGTGAACCGGGTGCTCGCGTTGACCACGACCGCCGCGGAGTCCACCGCGGCGGTGAACCGCCGCGCCGCAGCCAGGTCCTCGGTCACGATGGCGTCGGTGTGCTGCGAGGACCAGCGCCGGATGTGTGCGATGGCCGCCTCCAGATCGGGTACGACGGCGGCGGAGACCTCCAAGGCGAGGTACTCCCGCGCGTAGTCGTCGTCGGTAGCGGGCAGCACACCGTCGAAGCCGCGGAACGCCTCGTCACCGTGGATGGTGACGCCCTCCTCCTGCAGGGCGGCCACCACACGCGGCAGGAACGCGTCGGCGATGTCGGCGTGCACCAGCAGCGACTCGGCGGAGTTGCACACGCTGGTGCGCTGGGTCTTGGCGTTGAGGACGATGGCGAGCGCCTTGTCGAGGTCGGCCGCCTTGTCGACGTACACGTGGCAGTTGCCCACGCCCGTCTCGATGACCGGCACGAGGGCCTCCTCCACGACGCTGCGGATCAGTCCGGCGCCGCCACGCGGGATGAGCACGTCGACCAGGCCGCGAGCACGCATGAGCGCCTTGACCGAGTCGTGGGTGTCGCCCGGCACCAGCTGCACCGCGTCGGCGGGCAGCCCGGTGGAGGCGACCGCGTCGCGCAGCACCGCGACGATCGCGACGTTGCTGGCCCGCGCGCTGGAGGATCCGCGCAACAGCACCGCGTTGCCGGACTTCAGGCAGATCCCCGCCGCGTCGGCGGTGACGTTGGGCCGCGCCTCGTAGATCATCCCGACCACGCCGAACGGCACCCGCACCTGCCGCAGCTCCAGGCCGTTGGCCAGGGTGCTGCCGCGCACCACCTCGCCCACCGGGTCCGGCAGGGCGGCGACCTCGCGCAGCCCCTGGGCCATCGCCTCGAGGCGTGCATCGCTCAGCCGGAGCCGGTCGACCACGTTGGCGGGGGTGCCGCCGGCCTCGGCGCGGGCGACGTCCTCGGCGTTGGCGGCGAGCACCTCTGCGCGGCGCTCGAGCAGCGCGTCGGCCATCGCCTCCAGGGCGGCGTCCTTGCTCGCCCGGGTGGCCAGGGCCAGGTCGTAGCTCGCCTCGCGGGCCAGCACGGCGACCTCGCGGACGGACTCGGCGGCGTCCTGCACGACGGAGGCGGTCATGGGTGCCAGTTTAGTTGCCGGACGGCCCGCGCTCGCCTGGGATCTCAT
>JAPSKJ010000420.1 GCA_031177735.1 Nocardioides sp. | reverse complement strand
CGCCGGACGCCTCACCGCTAGTCGCCCTTGACGTTGACGATCTGGCGCAGCGTGTGCCGGATCTCCACCAGGTCCCGGGCGTCGGCCATGACTCGGTCGATGTCCTTGTACGCCGCCGGGATCTCGTCGATGAACGCGTCGGTGTCGCGGTACTCGATGCCGGCCATCGCCACGCGCAGGTCCTCCCGCGTGAACGTCTTGCGCGCCCGGGTGCGGGAGTACTCCCGGCCCGCGCCGTGCGGCGCGGAGTTGAGTGCGTCGGCGTTGCCGAGCCCGCTGACGACGTACGACGCGGTCCCCATGCTGCCGGGGATCAGGCCGGGTCGGCCGCGCTCGGCGTTGATCGCGCCCTTGCGGGAGAGCCAGACGATCTCCCCGAAGTGGGTCTCGCGTTCGGTGTAGTTGTGGTGGCAGTTGATCTCCTCGCGCCGCTCGACCTCGCCGCCGACCCACTCGGCGAACTGCCGCACGACGCGGTCCATCATCTCCTCGCGGTTGAGCAGCGCGTAGTGCTGTGCCCACCGCATCTGGGTGATGTAGGCGTCGAACTGCGGCGTCCCCTCCTCGAGGTAGGCCAGGTCGCGGTGCGGCAGGTCGACGCCCCGGTCCCGGCACCACGCCTGCGCGATGGCGATGTGCTTCTGGGCGATCTTGTTGCCCACGCCGCGGCTGCCCGAGTGCAGGAAGAGCCAGACCCGGTCGGCCTCGTCGACGGTGACCTCGATGAAGTGGTTGCCCGATCCGAGGGTGCCCAGCTGCAGCCGCCAGTCGGACTTGTGGGCCGCCGGGTCGAAGCCCGCCTCACCCGCCTCGCGCTCGAGCACGTCGATGCGGCGCTCGGTGTGCTCGCGCGAGATCTTCCGGTTGGCCGCCCCGGCGCTCAGCGGCACCGCCCGCTCGATCGCCTCGCGCAGCGGCCGGCGCTGGGTGGGCAGCTCGTCGCGGGAGTACTGCGTGCGGACCGCGATCATGCCGCAGCCGATGTCGACGCCCACCGCGGCCGGCACGATGGCGCCCTTGGTCGGGATGACGCTCCCGACGGTGGCGCCCAAGCCGAGGTGCGCGTCCGGCATCAGTGCGACATGGGGGTGGATGAACGGCATCGATGCGGTCATCACCGCCTGGTCGCGGGTGTTCTGCTCCAGGATCGACGCCCAGTTGAGCAGCGTCGGCGTGATCATCTCCATGGTGTGTTCCTGAACTCGTGGCCTCTCTCGCTCGCCCGGTAACCCGGGACCGGTCCGGTGACCGGCCCTGCGACGCTAGGAGCCGCCAAGTCGGTTGAGGAAGTGGTTGACGGCGTGCTGGCAGTGCGCTCCGGCGTTCGGTCGCGTGCCCAGCGGGTGCACGCCGTGGGCAGCTCCCTGCGGCCGGCTGCGCTCAGTCCTGGGGCTGGGTGGGCAGGTCGCCCAGCGCCCACCGGATGGTGCCGGTCATGCCCTTCCCGAGGACCGGCACGAGGGTGCGCTCGGTGACCGGCAGCCACGGCAGCCGCAGCGGCAGGCGGGACCAGCGCGGCATCAACCCCACTGCCGCGGCCGTGAGGGCGGCGTACGGCAGCCGCGCGGCAACCGGCAACGGCGGCAGCACGAGCAACCGGAAGACCGCCTCGCGGGCCTCCGGCGTGCCCCGCAGCTCGGGACGGTACGCCGCCAGCAGCTCCGCCAGCGCGGCCTCGGTGGTGGGCGGGTCGACGACACCGAGCCGGCGGGCGACCTCGGCGGTCTGCGCGACGTAGGTGTCACGACCGGTCTGGTCGAGCGGTCGCGCGCCGTAGGCCCGGTGCGCACGCAGGAAGCTGTCGACCTCCGCGACGTGCACCCACGCGAGCAGATGCGGGTCGGAGGCGGCGTAGGGGGTGCCGTCCGGCATCATGCCGCGCACGCGGTCGTGGATGCTGCGCACGGCGGCCACGGCCTGCTCGGCGTCCTCGACGTGACCGAAGGTCGTCACCGCCAGGAACCGGCTGGTGCGCGCGAGCCGGCCCCACATGTCACCGCGGTAGCCGCTGTGCTCCGACACCGCGCGCATCGCGGCGGGATGGAGGCTCTGCAGCAGCAGCGCCCGGATGCCGCCGACGAACATCGAGGCGTCCGCGTGCACCTCGATGATCGGACTGCCGGGTTCGAACCAACGCGGGCCGGGGCGCCCGTGGATGCGGTCGCGGTGGCGCTCGCCGTCCGGCCCGGCGACGCGGGTGAACAGCTCCGCGCCCAGCTGGGCGCGGACGTCGGCGATCCTCACCTCTCCGAGCGTACGGATCACACCTGCACGGGTGCCTCCGCGGCGCCAGCGGCGGCCCGCTCGAGGGTCGTCCACCCGGGTCGGGTGAGCGTCAGGCGGTGTCGAGGAGCCGGAGGCCGACCTTGATGGTGTCGCCGACGTCGACGCCCTCGCGGCGGCGTACGTCCTTCTTCACCGGCAGGACGAACCCGTGCTCCTTGGACGGGAACACCGAGGTGCGCCAGGTGCTCGAGCCCACGCTCGCCTCCACACGCACGGAGCCGAACCCGCGCGGCGGCCCGGCCGTGAGCCGGATCTCGTCGTCGACGTC